>DATBGP010000411.1:0-9517 GCA_036557925.1 Candidatus Limnocylindrales bacterium
TGGCCCGGAGCTCCGCGGCCCACGTCCGCGAACGCGAGGCAAACCGTTCGCTGAGATCGGCGGTCGCGTCCGCGGCCTTGATCGCGAACGGACCCGCCCGATCCGCCGCGACGGCGGCGAGCTCGGCGGCCTTCGCCCCGACCTGGCGCGCGACCGGCGCCGCCTGGGTGGCGACGTTGTCGATCATCGACTGGAGCTGGGCGAGCATCTTCTCGCCGTTCGCCTTCGCATCGTTCCCGCCGGACGCATCGCTGCTCGTCCAGCCGAACGTCTCGTCCGACGCGTTCCCGATCGACTCGGCGCCGCCGGCGACCGCATCGGCCACCGCCTCGTCCGCCTCGGAGACCCGGTCCTTGACCTGGTCCGCAGCGTCACCGGCCCGGTCCGCCGCGTCGTTGACCGCGCCCTCGATGTCGGCGGCGTGACCGTTCGTCCCGCCCGCCCGGTCCTGCATCTCGTCCATGGCGTCCTCCTCAGGGATCGATCGCATTGTCCACCCGATCGCGGAACGATGCGATGGTGGCCACCAGCCGACCTGGAGGTGACTCACCGAGGGCAGGCTGTCAGAGCAGGCTGTCCGGATCCACGTCGACGGTCCACGGCGGCTCGAGCCCGCCGTCGAGGAGCGATCGCGGATCCGAGCCGCGCAGGACCAGGTGGTAGCGCCAGCGGTCGGCCCGCCGGGCGATGTAGGCGGGTGCCGGGCCGAGGACCACGGAGTCGCTGCCGCGCTCGGTCGCCCGATCGCGGAGTCGCTCCGCCATCGCCCGGCCCTCCCGTTCGGCGGCATCCCGGTCCGGCAGGGCGACGGTCAGCTTCACGAGGGCACCGAACGGCGGCGACCCGAACCGCCGGCGGAGCTCCAGCTCGTGGTCGTAGAACGTCGCCGCGTCGTCGGTCGCCACGGCCTGGATCGCCGGGTGGTCCGGCTGGTAGGACTGGACGATCGCGAGACCGGGCCGATCGCCGCGACCGGCCCGTCCGGCGGCCTGCGCCAGGAGCTGGTAGGTCCGCTCCGCGGCCCGCTCGTCGGGCAGGTTCAGGGCGACGTCCGCCGACACGACCCCGACCAGGGTGACGCCCGGGATGTCGAGGCCCTTCGTCACGAGGCTCGTCCCGACGAGGACGTCCAGGTCGCCGCCGGCGAACGCGTCGACGACCTTCTCCGCGGCGCCGCGCCGTTCGACCACGTCGCGGTCCAGGCGGGCGACCCGAAGGTCCGGGAACCGCCGCCGGACCTCCTCCTCGACCCGCTGCGTGCCCCCGCCGAGATAGCGGATGCGCGGCGATCCGCAATTCGGGCAGCGGGTCGCGATCGGCGTCGCGCGGCCACAGTGGTGACAGCGCAGCGTCGTCCCGGCCTGGTGGTAGACGAGCGGCCGCTCGCACTCGGGGCACGTCTGGACGTGGCCGCAGTCGCGACACAGGACGACCGACGCGGTCCCGCGGCGGTTGATCGTGAGGATCGCCTGGTCGCCGGCTGCCCGGTCGAGCTCCCTCATCGCCTGGACCAGGCGGTCCGACAGGAGACCCCGGTTGCCGGCCTTCAGCTCCTCCCGCAGGTCGACGACCTCGACGCGAGGCTTCGCACCGGCCGGCCGGTCGGGGAGGACGAGCCGGCGGTACCGCCCCTCGCGGGCCCGGCCCATCGATTCGACCGCGGGCGTCGCGCTGCCGAGGACCACCGCGGCACCCGCCAGGCTCCCGAGCCGGATGGCCGCGTCGCGGGCCTGGAGCCGCGGCGTGCGATCGCTCTTGTAGGCCGCGTCGTGCTCCTCGTCCACGACGATCAGCCCGACGTCCGCCAGGGGCGCGAGGACCGCCAGACGCGTCCCGACGACGACGTCGATCTCGCCGCTCCGGATCCGCCGCCACTCGTCGGCGCGCTCTCCGTCGCCGAGGCCGGAGTGGAGCATCGCGACGCGCGCCTCGAGGTCCGCCCGGAGGCGATCGACCAGGGGCAGCGCCAGCGCGATCTCCGGGACGAGGACCAGGACGGGACGCCCCTGCTCGAGCGAGGCGACGATCGCCTCGACGTAGATCGCGGTCTTCCCGCCGCCGGTGACGCCATCGAGGAGGACCGGCGTCGGGTCGCCGGTCGCCACGGCCCCGCGCACGACCGCGAGCGCCTCCGCCTGGGCGGCGGTCAGGTCGGCGCCGGGTGGCCGGCCGCCGCGGAGGCCCGGCGGACGGGCAGCCAGCGGCCGGCGCGGCCGCTCCCGGACGTCGACCGTCAGCAGGCCGCGACGGGTCAGCGAGGCGAGGGCCGCGGTGCCGTGGCGATCGCCGAGCGGCGCGCCGGGCAGGCCCGGTCCGGACGGATCAGGCGCGTCCCGCAGGAGCTCCGCCAACGCGGCGAGCTGGCGCGGCCCGAGCGGCCGACCCTCCACCGGCCGGTCCTCACCCGCGGCCGCACGCTCGGCGGTCGCAAGGCCCGCCGGCGTCAGCCGGATCCAGCGCTCGTAGCGCGGGCCGGCGCCCGCCGCGAGGAGCGTCCAGTCGAGCGTCACGAGATCCCGGTCGGCGAGGGACCGGAGCCGGCGCAGGAGGCCGGCCCGACCCTCCGCCGAGACCAGGTCGCGGACCGGTCGCTGGCCTCGGGCCAGCTGGTCGAGAAGGTCCCGGTCGCCGGCAACCAGACCCTCTGGCGGCTCGGCAGCCGTCCGTTCGGCGAGGAGCTCGAGGCGCTCCAGCAGGCCGGGCGGCAGCATCGCCCGGATGACCAGCGCGGGCGGCGCCAGGTAGTGCCCGGCGATCCAGCCCGCGAGGCCAAGGGCGAGGGGTGGCAGGAGCGGCCCGTCGGCCCGGACCCGCGACGCGATCGGCTTCGCCACGACTCCCTGGGGCGGCGGCGCGTCGGCGAGGACGACGGCCACGGCCTGGCGCCGTCCGAACTCGACCAGGACCGCCTCGCCGATCTCGAGGTCCGCGAGCTCCGCCGGGACGAGGTAGGTGTAGGCCCGGTTCCCGCCGCCTCCGGCGGCGTCGATCGCGACCGCGACGTGGCGCGCCGTCGACGTCGGGACGTCGAGCATCGCGTCCATCGCCGCTGCTACACGCGGACCCGGCGCGTCGGGTGGATCCGGTGCTGCTCGGCGATGATCGCCTCGATCTCGTCGGCGGTCTTCTCGACCTCGCCGGTCTCGTTCGTCACGACCGCGTCGTAGTCGTTCGCCCGGGCCAGCTCGATCGCCGCGTTCCGCTGGCGCACCTCGAGCTCGTCGGCGCTCTCGGTGGCGCGTGCGCGGAGGCGCTGGAAGAGCTCGGCCATGGTCGGCGGGACGACGAAGATCAGCAGCGCCTGCGTCACCTGCTCCTTGACGACCTGGGCGCCCTGGACGTCGATCTTCAGGATCACGTCCTTGCCGACCGCGAGCGCCGCCCGGACCTGATCGCGGGGCGAGCCGTACCAGTTGCCGTGGACCTCGTTGGCCTCGAGGAAGCCGCGGGCATCGCGCATCCGGAGGAACTCGTCGCGGCTCACGAAGCGGTAGTCGACGCCGTCCACCTCGCCCGCCCGCGGAGCCCGGGTCGTGACCGTGACGACGTAGTGGCGATCGTCCTCGCGCCCGTCCTCGCGCTCCCGGCGTCGGAGCGCGTCGATGATCGTGTCCTTTCCCACCCCGGACGGCCCCGAGATGATCACGAGCATCGCGCCGGGCGCGCCGTCGATGGTGTAATCGGGACGTCCCGGATCGTCCGAGACGTGGCCATCGCCGGCGATCGCCGCCACTGCCTCGTCCACGGCCGAATCTTCCGTCATCGGCGACCTTCGGGTCCGGCGAGATCGTTCGGGCCCGCACGCAGCCCCACGAGGACCCGTTCCAGCTCCTCCGGGAGCGGCGCCTCGGCCCGGATCAGGTGGCCGTCGCCCGGCGAGGTGAGCTGGAGCCGCCAGGCATGGAGGAAGAGCCGCTCGAGCGGCGCCCCGCCGGGACCCGGACGCGGGCCCTTCCGTGCCGTGCCCGTCCCGTAGACGGGGTCGCCCGCGACCGGATGGCCGATCGCGTCGAGATGGACCCGGATCTGGTGGGTCCGGCCGGTCACGAGGTCGAGCTCGAGCAGCGTCCAGCCGGCGAACCGCTCCCGGACCCGGTAGCCGGTCGTCGAGTCCCGCCCGTCGGGCACCACCGCCATCCGCGTCCGATGCTTCGGGTCGCGGCCGATCGGCGCCTCGATCCGCCCGACCTCGGCCGAGACCTCGCCGAGCACGAGGGCCAGGTAGGTCTTCTTGATCCGGCGGGCCTTCAGCTGGGCCATCAGCGAATGCTGGGCGGCGTCCGTCCGGGCGACCATCAGGAGGCCGCTCGTGTCGCGGTCCAGGCGATGGACGATGCCCGGTCGCTGGACGCCGGCGATCCCGCCGAACCCGCCGGGCCCGGCGTGGGCCAGGAGCGCGTTGACGAGCGTGTCTCCGGCGTGACCGGCCGACGGATGGACGACGAGCCCGGCCGGTTTGTCGACGATCAGCAGGTCCGGGTCCTCGTACACGACGCGGACCGGGATCTCCGGGGCCGGGCTGAGGTCGAGCGGCTCGGGCTCCGGGACGACGAGGCGGAGGGCCGCGCCGGGACCGACGACGGCGTTCGCCTTCAGTGGCAGGCCATCGGCCGTCAGGTTGCCGGCCGAGATGAGCTTCTGGACATGGCTGCGGGAGAGGCCGGTCACGTCGGCGACGTAGCGGTCGACGCGCTGGAGCGCGGCGCCGGCCGGGACCTCGAGCGTGTGCACGCCGGGTCCCGTCACGGTGTCTGCGCCGGTCCCGGCCCCGGCGGCGAGCCGCCCGCCCCGGCCGGATCGCCGTTCGCCCGGCCGACCGCCGGCTCGACGGTCTCGACGGTCGCGACGTCCTCGTCCCAGGGATCCTCCTCGCCCTCCGCGAGGGGCGTCGCGGGCCGGCGCCGCGGAGACGACGCGGCGGGCGCCGCGTCGGCGAGGCCCTCGATGAGCGACGGCCGAAGCGCCGCGATCAGCAGCAGGAGGATCGCGAGGCTGATGGCGGAGTCGGCGACGTTGAACGTGTAGAACCGCGTCGTGCCGATGCCGGCGTCGACGAAGTCGACGACGTAGCCGAGCCGGAGGCGGTCGATCATGTTGCCGATCGCGCCCCCGAGCAGCAGGCCCAGCGTCACCGTCAGATAGGCGCTCGAGGCCGCGCGGGCGTGATAGATGACGATCAGGGCGATCACGGCCAGCGACACGAGCCCGAACATCAGGGCGTTGTCCTTGAACAGCCCGAACAGGGCGCCGCTGTTCTGGCCGTAGACGATCCGCAGCCAGTCGCCGATGACCTCGATCGCCTCGCCGGGCGACAGGTTCGACGTCACCGCCGCCTTCGCGAGCTGGTCGAGGATGACGACGAGGAGCGCCAGACCGCCGAACACGAGCCATCGCATCCCGGGCCCGAACGAGCGCGGCGTCGCCCGCGCGGCAACCGGCGGCGTGGTCGCCGGCGAGGTCGTGGAGCCGGTCACGAGCCGGAACCGCCCAGCCGCCGCAGCGCGATCGTCGCAGGACCGCCGGCCAGGTCGACCGATCCACTCGCCTCCGCGGTACCCGCCGGGGCCGCCCCGCGATGGACCTCGTCGGCGAGGACCTCCTCGGCGACGCTCCCGAGATGGAGCGCGACGTCGTCCGCCAGCCCGTCGACCCACAGCTCGATCCGGTCGTCGAGCGCGAGCCCCGCGTCCTTCCGGAGGTCCTGGATCGCTCGCTGGAGCTCGCGCGCATCGCCCTCGGCCCGGAGGTCATCCGTCAGCTCGGTGTCGATGACGACGACCAGGCCCTCGTCGTGCGCCACCGCCGTCCCGGGTCGCGGCGTCGCGAGGATCTCGACCTCGTCGGGGGCGAGCGTCACACCGGCCAGCGTCACCGACCCGTCGCCGTGGTACTCCACCGCGTTCTCGCGGGCGGCGGCCATGATCGACGGGATCGCCGCCCCGTGCTTCTTCCCGATCTTCGGCAGGAGCGGCTTCACGCGCCGCTCGACCAGCTCGGACTCGTCGCCGATCAGCTCGACCGAACGGACGTTGACCTCGTCGCGGATCAGCGCGACCAGCGCGTCCCGCTCGGGCAGGTCGCCGCCCGGCAGGGCGAGCCACATCCGGGCGAGCGGCTGGCGCGTCCGGATCCCGGCCGAACCGCGCAGCGTCCGGGCCAGCTCGACGGCCGTCCGGGCCGTCTCCATGGCGTGCTCCAGCGCCTCATCGCGGGCCGGCGCCAGCTCGGCTGACGGCCAGCGCGTCAGGTGGACCGAGTCCGGCGCCCCCGCGACATCCGTCGCCAGGTTCCCGTAGATCGAGTCGGTGACGAACGGCAGGATCGGCGCGCCGAAACGCGTGAGGGCGAGGAGGGCGCCGTGGAGCGTCGCGAAGGCGCAGGCGCGATCGGCCCCGTCCTCGTTCCGCGAGAACCGCTTCCTGGATCGGCGCAGGTACCACGTCGACAGGTCGTCGATGAAGGTCGAGATCGCCCGCGACGCCCCGACTGCGTCGTAGTCGGCGAGCCGGTCCCGCACGCCGTCCGCGGTCGCCGACGCGCGCGACCGGATCCAGCGATCGAGGGCGGTGCCGCCCGCCGGGACGCCACCGAGCCCGGCGGCCGCGGCCGCGTCCGGCGTCCAGCCGGCCAGCCGGGCGTACGTCACGAAGAACGAATAGACGTTCCAGAGGATCAGCAGCTCGCGGCGGGCCTCGTCGGCCGCGTGCCAGCCGAAGATGATGTTCTCCTCGGGTCGCGCCTTCGCGAAGAGCCAGCGCATGACGTCGACGCCCATTCGCTCGGCGGCCTCGTCGAAGTCGATCGCGTTGCCCCAGCTCTTGTGCATCGGCCGGCCGTCCTCGCCGTAGACGAGGGCGTACCCGAAGGTCGTCCTGAACGGCTCCTCGCGGCGGAGGACCGTCGACATCGCGAGCATCGAGTAGAACCAGTTCCGGAACTGGCCCGGGAAGCTCTCCGTGATGAAGTCCGCGGGGAACCACTGCCGCCAGTACCCGGGGTCCTCGCGGAAGTGGAGCGTCGAGAACGGCACGATGCCCGCGTCCAGCCACGGGTTGCCGACGTCCCGGATGCGCTCCACGGGGCCGCCGCACGAGGGGCAGGCGATGACGACCTCGTCCACGTACGGCCGGTGCGGCGTGTGGCCCTCGAACCGGTCCCAGCCGCTGACGGCTCGTTCGCGGAGCTCCTCCCGACCGCCGACGACGTCGAATGTCCCGCACGCCCTGCAGTCGTAGATCGGCAGCGCCAGGCCCCAGTAGCGCTTCTTGCTGATCATCCAGTCGTGCATGTTCAGGAGCCAGTCGAGCTCCCGCTCGTAGCCGAAGCCCGGGATCCACCGGATCCGGTCGACCACCTCCATGATCTGGTAGCGGAGGCTCGCGTCGATCTCGGTCGCGGTCAGCTCCGCTCGCGGCTTGTCGTAGACCGGGCCCATCGAGATGTACCACTCGTCCACGAGCCGGAACACGAGCGGCGTCCCGCATCGCCAGCAGTGCGGATAGCGGTGGCTGTACGGCTCGAGCCGGTAGAACCGATCCTCGCGCTTCAGGTGCTCGACGATCGGATCGGTGACGTCGCGGACGTCGCGGCCGGTCAGCGAGCCGAATCCATCGATGACGATCCCGTTGTCGTCGAGCGGCGCGATCATGGGCAGCCCGAGGGCCTTGCCCAGCGCGTGGTCCTCGGCGCCGCAGCCCGGCGCGATGTGGACGATCCCGGTCCCCTCCTCCTCGCCGACCTCGTCCCATTCGACGACCCGGTGCTCGTACGGCGCATCCGTCGCGATCGGCGACGCGCCGGCGGCGAACGCCTTCTTCACCGCGGCGAGATCGTCGAACGGGCCCGCGTAGCGCCAGCCGACGAGCGCCGAGCCGGGCTGCTCCTCGAGGACCTCGAACGGGCCGGTGAGGGCCTGCTTCAGCGTGCCCTTGCCGAGCCAGTGGACACGGTCGCCCTGGCGGACCTTGACGTAGCGGACATCCGGCCCGACGGCCGCCGCCACGTTGGAGGTCAGCGTCCACGGCGTCGTCGTCCAGACGAGGAGGTCCTCGCCCGGCCGGTCGACGAGCGGGAAGCGGACGGTCAGCCCCGGGTCCTCGCGATCGGCGTAGCCCTCGTTCATCTCCATCTGGGAGATGCCCGTCCCGCACCGCGCGCACCACGGCATCGTGTCGTGGCCCTTGTACAACCAGCCGCGCCGGTGGACCTCCTTCAGGAAGCCCCAGATCAGGTCGTTGTTCTCGTTGCTGAACGTGAAGTACGAGCCGCCGGTCTCCGGCATCCCCAGCCGGCCGATCAGCATCTCGACGGTGTCCGTCACGGGGCCGTGGGGCCCCTCGATCGTCGTCACGGCGCCGGGCTCGGCGGCGAGCAGGTCGCCGAGCCGGCGGAGCTCGTCGGGATCGTTCCAGTCCATCCACATGCCGAGCCGGATGCTCTGCTCGGTCTGGCGGGCGGCGTAGGTCAGGACGCGCTGCTTGCAGAGCGACACGAACTCGGCGATCCCGTACGCCTCGATGTCGCGCTTGCTCGTGAAGCCCAGCTCGCGCTCCACGTTGACCTCGACCCACAGGCCCTGGCAGTCGAAGCCGTTCTGGTAGCGCTGGTCCTCGCCGAGCATCGCGTGGAAGCGCTGGAAGAGGTCCTTGTACGCCCGGCCCCAGGCGTGGTGGACGCCCATCGGGTTGTTCGCGGTGATCGGCCCGTCGAGGAAGCTCCAGCGCGGCCCGCCCGCGTTCTGGGCCCGTAGCCGGGCGAACGTCCGGCGATCCTTCCACGCCTCGAGCAGGTCGTGCTCCTGGGCGACGAGGTCGGGCTTCGAGGTGACCGGTCGGAACATGCATCTCCGGGCTTCGGGGGGCAGGGACGGGCGGCCGGGAACCGGCCCGGCGACCCTTCCGGCGAGTTTGAGTATCCTACGCGCGATGCAGAACCCGCAGGAGGCGCGACCGCGCGCGAAGTCGCCCTTCACCGCGGCATTCCTCTCGCTCCTCTTCCCCGGTCTCGGCCACCTCTACGCGGGCGCGTACATGCGCGCGCTGCTGTTCGGGGCGCCGGTCGTCCTGCTGCTCGCGCTCACTGGCGGGATCGTGCTTCGGCTCGACCGGTTCGAGCTGCTCGGCGCCTTCCTGCAGGGGGTCGGGGCGATCTTCGTCATCAACCTCATCGCGCTCGCCTATCGCCTGGTCGCCATCGTCGACGCCTATCGCGTCACGGAGTACCTCAACACCCACGCCGCCTCGGGTGATGGCCGGCTGGGTCGCGTGAAGCTGCCGCGCAACCCCCTGTCGATCGCCGGTCTCGCGGCGGTCATCCTGGTCATGGCCGGCAGCCACGTCGTCGTGGCGCGCTACGACCTGCTCGCCCAGGATGCGTTGGGGAGCTGCATCTTCGTCACCGAGGGGTCGGACGCGAGCTGTGACGATTCGTCCTCGCCGTCCGACAACCCGTCGGCGGAGCCGTCCGGGCCCACCAACGACACGCCCGAACCGAGCGAGCCACCGACCATCGAACCGTC
>DATBGP010000412.1:0-4702 GCA_036557925.1 Candidatus Limnocylindrales bacterium
CGGCCGGCCCGGATGGGCCGGCCGTCGAATGGCAAGGGGGTCGCGGGTCAGACGCCGGTGGGCTCGTCCGTCGTGCTCGCGGTGTCGGCCCTCACCGACTCGCCCAGCTCGCTGAACGTGTCCGGCCAGGTCTCCTGCTCCGTGGCGGGGCGGGTCTGGTCCGGGTTCGGCAGGAGGCTCCGCAGGTCGTCGTCATCGTCGTAGCGAACGACGTCCGTCTGCTGGCCGGTGACCTTGCGCCAGGTCCGATCGGCGGTCTCGCGGACGCGGGTCGCGGCTGTCGGCGAGGTGATGAGCCACCACGCGGCGGCGATCGCGGCCATGACCGCCGCGAACGCGGCGAGGGGCAGGAACGGGTTGGTCCGGCTCCGGTTGGGAAGCCGCTCCTCGACCGCCTTCGGCAGGCGCTCCTCGACGGCCTTCGGGAGCTCGACCTTCGAGAGGTCGATCTTCGACAGGTCGATCTTCGGGGCCTCGACCTTCGACAGGTCGACGTCGGGCAGCTCGATCTTCTTCGGCATCCGCTCGTTCAAGGCGTTCTGGATGTCCTTGCGGTTCATCTCGCGGAGACCCTCTGGCAGCCTCACGTCGGGGAGACGAACCTCGGGCAGCGTGATCTCGGGCATGGCGACCTCCTCATCGGTGTCCGCTCCACCTTGCCGAACGCCCCGTGACTCCCCGGCGCGACCGCCGCGACTGCGGGTTGCAGGTGCATCGCAGAGACCGGCGACGGACGACCGCGACGGGCCTCGATACCATCCGCCCATGGCCGTCCGACGCAGCGCCGGCATCCTCCTCTTCCGCCGAACCGCCCTTGCCGAGGGCGACGTCGAGGTCCTGCTCGCGCACCCGGGCGGGCCGTTCTTCGCCAGGCGCGACGAGGGTCACTGGTCCATCCCCAAGGGCGAGCCGGACGGCGACGAGGACGACCTGCTGGCGGTTGCCCGGCGCGAGTTCGCCGAGGAGGTGGGGACGGCGCCACCCGAGGCCGGACCGCGCGGCGAGCCGCCGATCGACCTGGGGACGATCGTCCAGAAGGGCGGCAAGGTCGTGTTCGCCTGGGCGGTCGAGGGCGACGTCGACCCCGACCTGGCCGAGTCCAACACCTTTGCGATGGAGTGGCCGCCGCGGAGCGGACGGACGCAGGCCTTCCCCGAGATCGACCGGGTCGGCTGGTTCTCGCCGGCCGACGCGCGACGCAAGCTGAAGTCCACGCAGGTGCCGTTCGTCGACCGGCTGGTGGGGATCGTCGCGGGAGCCGTCCCGGCCGACCGTATACCTGACGAGACTTGACGGGTTCGCGCCCGATCATCGAAGGCATGGCCGTCGCGATCGAAGCCCCACCGTCGTCGCCCCGCTCGTCATCGCCGCCCTCGTGGTCGCGGCCCTCGTCGTCGCCCGCCGCGGCGATCGAGATCTCGCCGGAGGTCGCGCGACGCTACCTGGCGCTCCATCACTTCCTGACCCCGCCCCGGTCGCTGCCCACGGGCGCCGCCGGGATCCTGGCCGTGTTCGAGCGGCTCGGCTCGATCCAGTTCGACCCGATCGAGGTCGCCGGCCGCAACCACGACCTGGTGCTCCTGTCGCGCGTCCGCGACTATCGCCGCGAGCAGACCGACGCCCTCCTCTACGAGACGCGGGCGCTGTACGAGACGTACAACAAGGGCCTCTCGATCGTCCCGACCGCCGAGCTCCCCTGGTATCGCGTCGCGTGGGATCGCTCCCGCCGCTCGCACGACAGCGGCGCCTTCGACGAGCACGGACCGCTGGTCCGGGAGCTGATCGAGCGCATTCGCGAGGGCGGGCCGATGTCCTCGATCGACGTCGAGCCGCGGGCCGCGATCGACTGGTACTGGCGGCCCACGAACCAGGTCCGGGCGATCCTCGAGGCACTGGCCGAGTCCGGGATCCTCGGGCTTTCGCGGCGTGACGGCAATCGCCGCGTCTACGACCTCAGCGAGCGGCTCTTCCCGGCGGACGTCCTGGCCCAGGAGGTCCGGCCGCGGGAGCAGTTCCGCCACAAGCTCCTGTCGCGGTACCGGGCCCACGGCCTCCTCGGAACGTCGGGCTCGTCGGAGCTCTGGATGACCTCGATGCCCTATCTCGAGACGGGCCACGAGGACGGGCTGCCGCTGAAGGGCGCCGGTCGCAAGGTCCTGCACGCCGAGCTGGTCGATTCGGGCGAGCTCGTACCCGTCGCGATCCCGGGGATCCGGGGCCACCGCTACGTGCCGATCGGCGAGATGGGCCGGCTGGAGGACGCCGAGCGGGAGATCGCCCAGGGCGTGCCGCCGGGCGACATGCCGGCCGGAGTCGCCTTCCTCGCGGCGCTGGATCCGCTCGTCTGGGACCGCGACTTCCTGCGAACCCTGTACGGCTTCGACTACGTCTGGGAGATCTATGTCCCGGCCGCGAAGCGACGCTGGGGCTACTACGTGCTGCCGATCCTCTTCGGCGACCGGCTGGTCGGCCGGATCGAGCCGCGGATCGAGCGTCGGACGAACGAGCTCCGGATCGCGGGGCTGTGGTGGGAGGACGGCTTCGATCCCCTCGCCGCGCCGGGCTTCGTCGACGCGTTCTCCGGGGCCATCGCCGCCCACCGGGCGTTCGGCGGCGTCGCGAAGATTCTTTGGCCGCGCGTCGCGCGACACCGGGAGCTGGGTCGAGCCGTCCGGGCGCGACTGGGCTGAGCCGCGCCATCGGCCTCGGCGGAGGCCGGCCGGGTCAGCGGAGGTCGACCGCCCGCGTGAGCGCCGCGCCGCGGTTGCTCCGCCGGTCGAAGGCGGAGACCTTGAACTCGTAGCGGTGGCCCAGGGCGAGGATGAAGGCGGCGGACTTCCGGGTCGTGCTCGACCAGACCGTCCGCCACGGGCCGTCGTCGATGCGGCTCTGCAGCGTGAACGCCCGGAAGCCCGCGGTGAGGACCTGGAGCCGGACGTCGGCGCCGTTCCACGAGAGGGTCACCCGGCGGTTGGCCGAGGTCGACCCGGCCGAGACCTTCGGCGTCGCGAACGTCACCTGGGGCCCGGTCCGGTCCGGACCCTTCATGAAGACCGCGGTCCAGACCATGTGGTTCTGCGACGAGTCCCAGGCGAGGCCGACGCCGACGTAGTTCATCGCGGTCGAGACGACGATCGCCTTGTGGCCCGGCGAGTGCATCCACTGGCTGTTCGCGGTGGACGTCGTCGTCGAGATCGCGTTCGTGTTCCAGGCGATGATCTCGCCGGCCGAGTACCACGAGATGCGCTGGGCCGACAGGATGTCGAACACGTTCCGTCCGTCCGGCTGGCCGTGGCTGAAGTAGTGCTTCGTGGCCATGTCGACCGAGCGCGCCCGGGCGATCGCCATCAGGCGCGGGTCCGTGCGGGCGGGGACGAGACCGCGAGCGGTTCGGTCGCGGTTCAGGGCGGCGAGCATCGAGGCCTCGGCGCTGCTCACTGCCGCGATCGACGGGGCCGTCGGGGCGGCAGCCACCGAGGCCGGGACGATCAGCGCGGCTGCGAGGAGGCCGGCGAGGGCGAGGCCCGCAGGGCGGCGGGACCGGGGCGCTGGGGCTTGGGGAACCATGCGGCAACGATCTCCGGGATTCGTTGCGCCGGGAATGACCAACGCGTCCGGGAATCCTCCCACACATTCGTCATCCGGGTCGGCTACGGCGTCCGGCTGAGTCTCCGACCCGGACCGTCACCAGACCGTCACCGACCGCACCGGACCCTTCGACCCACCTGTGGGACCATCGTCCCGGCGAGTGTCGGGCGGCGGACTGGATGCGGCCCGACGCGCTGCCCCGGACCCCGACTCAGCCGACCCGCGACCCGACGCCCTACCCCGCTCACGGAGGATGGATCATGGCCACGACCCGACGCGCACTCGCGACCTGGAGCGGCGACCTGCTCTCCGGCCGCGGCAGCGTCACCGCCGCATCGACGGGGATCTTCCGCGACCAGCCCACGACCTGGGCGTCGCGGACGGAGGAGCCGGACGGGGTCACGTCGCCCGAGGAGCTGCTCGCGGCCGCCCACGCCTCGTGCTTCTCGATGGCCTGCTCGAACAACCTCGCGAAGGCGGGCACGCCGGTCGAGCGGCTCGAGGTCGAGGTCGCGATCACCGCCGACAAGCAGGAGGCCGGCTGGACGGTGGTCTCCGCGGCGATCACCGTGCACGGCCGGGTGCCGGGCGCGACGCAGGAGTCGTTCGCCGAGGCCGCCCGCGGCGCGAAGGACGGCTGCCCGATCTCGCGGGCCCTCGCCGGCAACGTCGAGATCACCGTGGAGGCGACGCTCGACGACTGACGCCGAGTCGCGGGCTGACGCCGAGTCGCCGGCTGACGCCGAGTCGCCGGCTGACGCGCGAGTCGCCGGCTGACAGGCGAGTCGCCGGCTGACAGGCGGGTCGCGGGCTGACGCCGAGTCGCCGGCTGACAGGCGAGTCGCGGGCTTGACGCCGAGCCGCGATGCCTGGTAAGCATCGATTTCGGGTCGTCGCCGTCTCTGTCGTGTCCGCCGCCGACGTCGTCGCGTCGGCCGCCGACGTTGTCGCGTCGTCGATGCATCAGAGGCATCGATTCCAGGCGAACAGGGGGCCGAAACCGCCGCGCGATGCCCGGCAGGCATCGATTGGACCCGACTGACGCCCTATCCCCCGGATTCGATGCCCAGTAGGCATCGATGGGACCGCACTGATGCCCACCCTCCCGGATTCG
>DATBGP010000413.1:0-6223 GCA_036557925.1 Candidatus Limnocylindrales bacterium
GTGGTCGCGGTGGTGATGCCGAGCCGGCGAAGGGCCAGGTCGAGCTCCTCCGGCGAGCGGCGGTTCCAGTCCGCCGGATCCTCGAGCCAGTTCGTATCGAGGTAGATCGCGCCGGGCAGGTGGCCATCGGCGTACTCCTCCGGCACGCCGAAGTTCACGTGGAACAGGAGGTGCGGGCCGGCCGGCGCGGCCTCGGGCCGGTCGCCGTCGAGCACCGCCTGGAGCCAGTCGGGAAAGACCAGCTGCTCGTGGAGCGGGAGCGCGTCGACCGGGCGCTCCGGGTCGGCGATCCAGGCGGGCCAGCCGCCGTCGAGGACGCGGACGTGGGCGCCGAGCCCTTCGAGAGCCGCCGTCAGGGCCGTCGAATCGGCCTCGCCCTGGACGAGGACCACGAGGGAGCCGGCGTGGAGGTCGTGGGATCGGAGGAGCTCCTGGAGATCTGCGTCCTCCAGGCGGGGCAGCCAGTCTGCCGGGATGGCGATGGCGCCGGGGATGTGGCCACCGCGGGCCTCGCTGTCGAGTCGCCAGCCGTTGAAGGCCGCGAGTGGACGCGTGTCGACCACGCGGACGGCGTCTTCGCCGGCCAGGCCGTCGAGCTGGGCCGCGCTGATGGGTTCGGTGACGATCGTCATGACGGAAGTTGCTCCTGTGGTTCGTGGATCCGCCGCCGGCGGTCCGGTCGGGGACCGGGGAAAACGAACGACCCCTGCCAGGCAGGGGTCCGGGAGCAGTTCGCGATCGACGATGCGAGTCGCGCCTAGCCTGTCCGCCCTGCCTGGCAGAGGAACGGACAGAGACAGCGGCCCGAGCGTCGAGGCGTGTTCATGGCTGGCCGGGAGTGTCGCACTCGAGCGGCCATGGTTCAAGTACTGAGAGGTTGCGTTTGCGGATCGAGAGAACCGGCGGGAGGTGGCAGCCGCCCGCCGCCGCCGCTACACTGGCCGCCTCCCGAGCGGGAGTAGCTCAGTTGGCAGAGTGTCAGCTTCCCAAGCTGAATGTCGCGGGTTCGAACCCCGTCTCCCGCTCCACTTCCCTCCCCTGACCGCGCGGCGGCGGCGGCTGCCTCAGCTCGCGGTCGCGCCCGCCTCGATCCCGATCGGCACGCCGTCGCGCCACTCCGATGGCGCCACCGACGCCAGCGGGTCGAACGGGGTCGACCACTCGGTCCGGTTCGGCGAGGGCGGGAAGCCCTGGCCGCGTAGATCGTCTCGCAGGCGATCCGGTCGCCCCGGAGCTGGGTCATGCTCACGCCGAACATCGGCGGCGAGCCGTCGTAGCTCACGAGCAGCTCGACGAACCAGAGGTCGCCGTGGCCGGTGATCCGGCGGATCCGATAGTCGACCTTCGCCGGATAGCGCTTGCGCCAGGTCAGGAAGCGTTCCTTCCCGACGAACCGCTCGCCCGACTGCGGGAACTCCACCACCGCGTCGTCGTGGTAGAGCTCGTGGGTCTCGTCGAGGTCGCGACCGTCCTCGAACTGGCCGACCAGGGCCCGGCGAATGGCCGCGTCGTCCATCGGTGTTCCTCCCCCGCGTGTCGGCCCATGCCGGGCGATCAGTCCGTCGCCCGCTGCTCGCCGGCCATCGCCGCCAGCGCCTCCGATGACGGCACGAAATAGTAGGCGCCCGTCACCGCCCGGGTCACCGACGTGAGCCGGTCCGACGGCCCGCCGTCGGCGCCGACCATGCTCTCGAGCATCGCCTGGAGGATCCCCCGCTCGCGGCAGAAGCCGACGAAGATCGTCCCGTGACTGACCAGCGTGCCGTAGGCGATGTTCCGCCGGAAGATCTTGCCGAACCGCTCCTGGTCGGTCCGGGCGACATGCGACGTCGGCGGCTTCGGGTCCAGCTCCTGGCTGTCCGCCTTCCGCCGGCCGATGATGTCCTCCTGGGCCGCCACCGGCAGCGCCTCCCAGCCGATGGCGTCGTGCTCCCATTGCTGGAGCAGGAGCACCGAGCCGCCCTCGCCGGGCTCGCCCGTCGGCACGAGCGCGACCGAGGTTGCCTCGACGAGCGTCGGGTTCTCGGTGCCGTCGATGAACCCGGTCAGGTCGAGGTCGTGGTGGTACGGCCAGCCGACGACCTCGTTGCGCAGCTCCGCGACCCCCGCGAGGGCCATCACGGCGGCCCGCGACAGGTCGAAGATCACGTCGTAGCCCGAGCCCGTCAGCCACAGGACCAGGTCGTGCTGGGTGGCCGGCAGGGCGGTTCGGCCGTCGACGAGGACCGGCTGGTTGAAGCCGGTCAGCTCCGGCGGCGCGCCGTCCGGGACGAGGCTCGCCCACAGCTCCGGCCGGAAGCCGGTGACCACGTTCACTCCGCCGATGGTCGTCCGCGGCTCCCGGAGCGAGGCGACGAGGCCGACGACGGCGGCCGGATCGACCCCGGCCGCGAGGTCCAGCTCGAGCCAGGCGTGGGACGACGTTCCCAGCGCGAAGATCCCCGTCTGCGGCGACGCCACGTCCTCGGCCCTCCCCTCGCCCGGCCTCGACGGGCCGGGCGCCGACAAGACTAGGCCGTCGCCACGCCGCGATCGTCATCGGTTTGCGATCCTGAACGGGTGACCGATCCCGCCTCGAGAAGGTTCCGGTTCGCGGGTGAGCTCTGGCACTGGCGCGGCCCTGCGCCGTACCACTTCATCACCGTCCCGCCGGACGACTGCGCGATGATCAAGTCGGTCGCGTCCAGCGTGACCTACGGCTGGGGGATGATCCCCGTCAGCGGCCAGATCGGTTCGACGGAGTTCGAGACGTCCCTCTGGCCGAAGGACGGGCGCTACCTCCTGCCGATCCGCGACGCCGTGCGACTGGCCGAGGAGCTGAGCCTGGGCGACGTCGTCCAGGTCGATCTGAGCCTGCGCGGCCCCGCGTCCGCCCCGGCGCGAACGGACGCCGACGTCGAGTACGACATGGATCGCGGGCCCGCGGATCCCTGACGCGCCGACGCGCCGATGCGCCGCCGCGCCGCCGCGAGGGCCGCGAGGGCGGCGAGGGCGGCGAACGGAAGTTTGCCTCCGCTCCGGACCATCTCGGTCGCCCGCCCGGCCGGCCACCGACGCACACTGGTCCGGCCCGCAGGGAGGTCCCGTCATGACCGCACCCGAATCGATCGCCCTCGACCGCGTCCGCTCGACCGCCGATGCCGCGTCCGCGCCGGCCCCCGCGTCCGGCCGCAAGCTCGTGCTCGCGGCGCGGACCGTGCTGATCATGCTGCTTGTCGCGGCCGTCGCGATCCTCGGCCTCGGGCTGGCGATCCAGGTCCTCGGCGATCCGCCGGAGGTGGACGGCTGGCTCCGGGCCATCTTCGGCCGGGTCTTCACGATCGTCGCCGTCGGGATCTCCGCCGTGCTGGGGATCCCGGCCCTCGTCGGGCTCTGGGCGATGGCCGGGGCCCGCGCCGAGGGGGCGACGCCCGCCCTCTCGGAACCCGTTCGCGGCGGCCTGTCGGCCCTTGCGATCGTCGCCACGATCGCGACGGCGGTCGTCCTCGTCGCGACCGGGAGCGCGTTCGGGATCCTGAACCTTGGCCTGTTCGGCATCGTCGCCCTCGCGACGCTGGGCCTCGGCGGCGCAACGTCCTTCTCGCCGCACCGCGGCCGGGCGATCCTCGCGTCGATCGCCCTCGCGCTCGTCGTCCTGGGGACCGCCTGGGTCCTGGCGAACGCGTTCCTCGCCCACTGACGGCCGCCCGACGGGCCCTCAGGCGGCCTGCGACGCGGCGCCGGCCGGCGGCATCAGCTCGACGAGGACGATCCCGGTCACGTTCACCAGCGTCGTCCCGCCGGCCTGCAACGACAGCTCCTTGACCGAGGCGGTCGTCGTGTGACCGTGGAGCCAGAGCGGCGGGCGGACTCGGTCGAGCAGCCAGCGATAGGCGCCGAACCCGCGGTGATAGGCGTCGGAGGCGTCGCCGAGGCCCTCCGGCGGCACATGGCTGATCACGAGCACCGGCTCCGATCGGCCAGCGAGCCGATCCCGCCACCGGCGCCAGGCAACGCGGAACGCCTGCCACCAGGCGAGATCGGAGCGCCGCCGGCGGCCCCCCTCGTGGGTCGTCGGCCACTCGAGGCCGGCGATCGCGATCCCGGCGATCCGGTCGATGCGCCCGGCGGGCAGCGGGTCCGGCACGACCGGCCGGCGCTCGTCCCAGTCACCGCCCTCGTCGTGGTTGCCGAGCACGTAGACGAGCGGCGCATGGAACGAGTCGGCCAGGAAGGCGAGCCAGCTCGGGTCGAGGTCGCCGCAGCCGATGATCCCGTCGATCGGGCCGAGCTCGTCCCGGTTCCGCTCGAACTGGATCGCCGGCTCGTGCTCGTCCGAGGCGGCGATCAGGCGGATCGGCCGGCCGTCGCGAGCGGCGAAGGGCCGCCCGTCCGGCCAGTCGACGCGGATCCGTCGGATCATCCGGGATCCACGGTGGGATCGAGATCGTCGTCGATCGAGGCCACCTTGCGTCCCTTGCCGGCCGTCCGGATCGAGCGGCTGCCGGTCAGCGCCGCCGCGAGGTTCCCGGACTTCTCCGACGGGGCGTGCCCGGGCGGGACGAGCTCCACGACGTTCGCGTCGATGCCGACCTGGCCGTTGTAGAGCGCCGACGCGACGCGGTTGTGCCCGTCGAGGACCCAGTAGTCGCCGGCGTAGCGCACGACGTCGATCGGCGGCAGCGCGACGAGCCGGTCGTTCGCCTGACGGAGCCGTTGCCAGCGCGATTCCCAGTTGCGGCTCCGGAACGGGCGGAGCGGCAGGAAGTCGCTGCCCCGCTGGACCGGCCCGCCCACGGCGGTGCCGCGGATGCGGTCCACGTCGATCGTCCGGAGGCCCAACTCCCGGGGCGCCGCGGCCCGCGCCTCGGGATGGAGTCGGTGGAGGTTCGGCAGAGGCTTGCGGCCGCGCCGGCGCAGCCGCCGGGTCCGGATGGCCGGCCGCTCCTCGAGGCGATCGACGGCGGTCCGGGCAACTTCGGTCGCGCCGGTCGTGACGGCCTCGACGGCGTCCTCGACGAAGTCGGCGACGCGATCCACGAGGCGGGGGTGGCTGATGGGGGCGGCGGGCCGCGCGGGGGCGGCGGGCCGCGCGGGGGCGTCGGGCCGCGCGGGGGCGTCAGGCTGGCCGGGGGCGTCGGGCGGCGGGCCGGCATCGGGCTGGCCGGCGGCGGGCGCGGGTTTCCCCGGCCGGGGGCGGGTGGGTTCGGTCACGCCACATTGTTCATCGGGCCGTCCATTCGGGCGCCAGAAGGGGGGCCGGCCCCCGCCTCACGGCTTGCGGCCCGGTCTAGATTCGCGCTGAGGGGACGTCACCGGGGCCGGAGGAATCCGAGATGACCGAGGCGGTGGAAGCGCGTCCGACGGACGTCGCCGTCGAGACGCCGGCCGAAGCGCCGGCCGATTCGGCGACCGGCGACATGCGGCTCGCCATCCTGCTCGCGATGGCGATGTTCGTCCTCGTCGTCGACACGTCGATCATGAACGTGTCGATCTCGTCGGTCGTCCGGGACCTGAACACCACCGTCAGCGGTGTCCAGTCGGCCATCGCGCTGGAGGCCCTGGTCTCGGCCGCGTTCATCCTGATCGGCAGCAAGGTCGGCGATCTGATCGGCCGGAAGAAGGCCTACGTCCTCGGCCTGCTCGGCTACGCGGTGGGGGCGATCGCGATGACCCTCTCGCAGGGCCTGGTCGCGATCATCATCTTCTGGGCGATCATCGGCGGGCTCGGCGCATCGCTCCTCCTGCCGTCGATGCAATCGCTGATCCACGGCAACTTCGCCGGCCCGTTCCAGCGGAAGGTCTACGCCCTGGTCGGGGCCTCGGCGGCGATCGCGGCGGCGGTGGGCCCGCTCCTCGGCGGCTTCATCACGACATTCCTGTCGTGGCGCCTCGCGTTCGCGCTCGAGGCCGTGGTGATCGCCGTCGTCCTCTCCGGGATCCGGCTCGTCCGAGAGGTGCCCTACACCGGCGACCGCTCGATCGACCTCGTCGGCGGGCTCCTGTCGATCGTCGGCATGGGTGGCATCGTCCTCGGCATCCTCGCCTGGCAGGAGGGCGGCGAACGGATCGTGGCGCTGCTCGTCGTCGGCGCGGTGGGGCTCGTCGCCCTGGCCTGGTGGCTGGTGCGGCGGAAGCGCGCCGGGCAGCCCTCGCTGATCGATCCCGACCTGTTCAAGTCCCAGCCGTTCCGGTTCGGGATCTCCGGGCAGCTGCTCCAGCAGGTCTCACTCGGCGGGATGAT
>DATBGP010000414.1:0-9269 GCA_036557925.1 Candidatus Limnocylindrales bacterium
GAAGGCCGCCTCCCAGCCGAGGATCCGGTCGAGCTCGGTCGCATGGCCGACGGACTCGTGGATCTGGAGCGCCATCTGCTCGCTGCCGAGGATCAGGTCGGTCGCGTCGAGGGATGGACACGCGTCGGCGGTGAGGAGCTGCCGCGCCTCCTCCGCGATCCGGGCGGCATTGCCCGGCAGGTCCAGCTCGCGCACGAGCTCCCAGCCGCGCGTCCCGTACTGGCCGCGGATGCCCGGGTAGCTGCGCCGCTGCGTCTCGTTCTCGCCGACCGCCGTGGCGCTCATGGCGGCGCCGGCCTCGACGATGTGCTGGTCGACCTTCGTGCCCTCCGACGACACGAGCCACTTCCGGGTGTCCCAGATCCGGTGGCTGGCCTCGGCGAGGTCTGCCCCGTGGTCGAGCATCGCCGTCGTGACGCCCTGCAACAGATCGCCCTTCTCGGCCAGGCCGACCGACCAGGGATCTTCGCGGCAGTCGCTCTCCCAGTGGCCCTGGACCGGCGCCTCCGGGACGAGCCCGAGGTCCTTGCCGGGGACCCGGGCGGAGGCGCGGGCGACGGCCGCGGCCCCCTCCCCGGCCCGGCGTGCCGCCGCGGAGCCCACGTCCGGGACGGCGAAGAAGCCCCAGCTGCTGCCGATCAGCGCGCGGACGCCCACGCCGGCTCGCTCCTCGCGCTCGAGCGCCTCGACGACGCCGTTGCGGGCGCTCATCGCCTCGGTGCGGATCTCCATGACGCGGGCGTCGGCATAGCTTGCGCCGGCGCTCAGGGCGGCCTCGACGGCCCGGCTCGCGATGTCTTCCATGCCCGTAGCGTAGGCGGATCGGGCGGATGGTTCAGGCGGCGGGCGAATCGACCGCGAAGAGCCCGCACTGTCCCCAGAGACCGCCGTCCGTCGTGCCACCGGCGAGCTGCACGTGATCGCCTTCGCGAGCCCGGATGCCACCGAAGAGGTCCCGGACGACGAGGACGCCGTCGGCCTCGTCGACGTCGTTCGGCGGGGACTCGACCGCTCCGGCGACCGCGTCGGCGACCGTCAGCCGCCGGACGGCTGAACGAACCCGCCGCCCGCCAACCGGAGCCGCCCTCGCGTTGCGATCAGCCGGCAAATGACTGAACGAACCCGCCGCCCGCCAACCGGGGCCGCCCTCGCGTTGCGATCAGCCGGCAAATGGCTCAGAACGCACACCTTCGGGGTTCCGGGCGGCGTCGAGACGGCCTGTCGGCATCGCCCAGTTCGCACTCAGCCGTTCGACGGCTCCGGATGTCGCATTCAGCCGTCCGACGGCTCGAACCGGCAACCTCGCCCAGGAGGGCCACCGGGCGGACCGCCGGGGGGCCGTCAGCCGCGTTCGACCAGCTCGATCTCGATGTCCGCCGGGATGCCGGCCGCGTCGTCGTCGACGGGCTCGGCGAACGTCCCGGCCAGCGCCCGGCGCGCGGCGGACGGCAGCCGCGCGAGATCCGCGGCGCGCCGCACGAAGTCGGCCAGGACGGATTCGTCGACGTCGATCGACGGCTCGAAGGTGAAGTAGCGGAACTGCTTCAACCGCTCCTCCGCACCGTGGAGGATCCGGTCCGGATCGGCGAGCAGGATCCCGTGCTCGAACCCGAGATGGATGTGCTTCCGCTCCGGCCCGATCCACGCGAAGTTCCGGACCCGTCCCTTCTCCGGGAGCGAGTACGCGACCCAGCGCCACCCGGGCCGGACCGTCTCGACCGACGCAGGCACGGTTTCGAAGATCAGGGCACGAAGCCTCCGCCCGGTGTCGCGGATGGCGGGCGGGTAGCCCTCGAGGAGGAACTCCGCCGGTTGGTCTTCGGTCACGTCAGGATCATCGTCCGGGATCGCGCCCGACGCTGTCATGGATGAGCGACCATCGTGCGCTCGAGGTCCGCGGAACGTCGGCGACGGCGGCTCGGCCATGCCGTGGAGTCCGGTCGCCCCGCCGGCTTCGTCCTGCCGCTCGCGATGGCCTGGGAAAGCGACGGGCGGCGCGGATCGCGTCGGCGTCGACGGCGCGCACCACGGAAGCGGTACCGGCGCTGGACGCCGATGCGACGCCCCCGTAGTGTTCGGCGGTCGGCGGACACCGCCGGGGACTCATCGGAAGCCGGAGCTCCTCATCTCGAGCTCCGGCTTTCGTCTGTCTCGCGGCTGTCTCGCGCGACCCGTTCGAAGTGGTCCAATCCCGCTCGGCCCGCACAACGAAGACGCGGCGGCTCGCGTCGGCCGGACTCGTCGTCTGCCGACGCCCCGGGCGGCATGGGACAACGATGCCCACCGGCGCGACCAGACCCGGGCCACCAATGTGCGCAAGGGCGGGATTCGACAGGGAATTCCGCGTGCGAATCGGCACTCCCGTTCGTGGTTGAGGTGAACGCCACGCCGCCGGGAGCCCAACCGATGAAGCGCTGGATCACCGAGGTCGCCGTGATCGGCTCGACGCTGGTGCTCGTCGCCTGCTCGGCCGCGAGCGGGCCGTCCGGCGAACCGTCCCTCGCCGCTTCGTCGTCAGCGCCGACGTTTTCCGCATCCGGAGCGCCACAGTCCGACAGCCCGTCGCCGAGTCCGTCGATCTCCTTGGCATCGTCGGAGTCCCCTGAGCCCTCGCCGAGCGAACCCATGGCGACCGCCTCGCCCGAGCGCGTGACCTACGACTGGGCCGTCCCGGGGAGGCAGGTCACGGTGCACCACGACGTGCACCCACCGATCGCCCCGCCGCCGGCCCTGCCGTTGCCGGCGCTGGTGGCGATCTCGGTCGACGACCAGCCGAACGTGGACCCGGCGTTCCAACGGATCTCGTTCGCCTTTCGCGGCGCATTCCCCCAGTACAACCTTCAGTATGTTCGAGCGCTGACGGCCGAAGGCAGCGCCGAAGCCATCCCGCTCGAGGGCAACGGCGTCCTGCGGATCGGGTTCGTCGACGCCCAGGCGCATGACGACACCGGCGCCTCGACGGTCGAAGTCGCCCCGAAGAATCCGATCGGCTTCCACAACCTGAAGAGCTACGCGTCGGCCGGAGACTTCGAGGGGCACGTGACCTACGGGCTCGGGATCCAGGTCGCCCCGGCCAGCGACCAGGTCCTCCGGATCCGCGCCAGCGAGCAGACGCTGCTCGACGAGGCAGGCGGGACGCGCTACGTGATCCACATCGACATCGAACGCGGCTGACCAGCGACGGTCGATGACGGCCCCGTCCCTCGTTGACGCTCTCGCGATGCCGCGCCTACACTAATCCCGACGAAATCACTCGGGATTGAGGCTTCCTCCCCTGACGTCCGAGCTTCCCACCGCCCCGCACGCCCGGCCCACATTCCACGGCTCCGGCGCCGTCTCCTTCAGCACGAAGGGCGAGTACGGCGTCCGGCTGATGGTGCAGCTCGCCCGGCGCCATGGCACCGGGCCCGCGAGCCTCGCCGAGATGGCAGCCGACGAGGACCTGCCGCGCGCCTACCTGGAGCAGCTCGTGATGAGCCTCCGCGATGCCGGCCTCGTGTCGAGCACCCGCGGTGCCCACGGCGGATACGAGCTGACCCGGCCGCCGGCGGACATCCGGATGAGCGACGTCCTCCGCGCCCTCGAGGGGCCGATCGCGCCGATGTTCTGCGCGACCGACGATCCCGAGCACGCCCTCGTCTGCGATCGCAGCTCGCGCTGCACCGTCAACGTCCTCTGGGTCCGCGTCCGCGACGCGATCTCGGGGGCGCTGGAATCCATGACCCTCGCCGACCTGGTGCCCCCGCCGCATCCGGTTGCGTCCTCCGACCTCCAGGGAGCACTGACCGTCCCGTGACCGACCAGAACGACCGACTCGTCATCCGCGGCCTTCGCGTCGCGCCCATCGCGAGCCCCCAGCACGAGATCCTGCAGGGGATCGACCTCGACATCGGCAAGGGCGAGGTCCACGCGATCATGGGCCCGAACGGATCGGGCAAGACGACCCTCGCCTACGCGCTGATGGGCCACCCCGCGTACGTCGTGACCGGCGGCGAGGTCACCTGGCAGGGCCGCGACGTCCTCAAGCTCAGCCCGGACAAGCGGGCCCGGCTCGGAATGTTCCTGGCGTTCCAGTACCCCACCGCGATCCCCGGCCTGAGCGTCGCCTCGTTCATCCGGAGCGCATTGAACGCCAAGCTCCAGGGCGTCGACAAGAGCGGCGACGTCGACCCCACCGACCCGATGAAGGGCGGCGTCTCG
This sequence comes from Candidatus Limnocylindrales bacterium, assembly GCA_036557925.1. GTDB lineage: Bacteria > Chloroflexota > Limnocylindria > Limnocylindrales > CSP1-4 > CF-46. The sequence continues at coordinate 4,201 of DATBGP010000414.1, forward strand.
ATGCGCGACTTCCGGACGAGGATGCGCGAGAAGATGGCCCTCCTGAAGATGGACGAGTCGTTCGCGACGCGGTACGTGAACGAGGGCTTCAGCGGCGGCGAGAAGAAGCGTCTCGAGATGCTCCAGATGGCGGTCCTCGAGCCGCAGATCGCAATCCTCGACGAGACGGATTCCGGGCTCGACATCGACGCCCTGCGGGTCGTCGCCGAGGGGGTGAACGCGATGCTGAGCCCGGAGCTCGGGGTCCTCCTGATCACCCACTACCAGCGGCTGCTGAACTACATCACCCCGGACGTCGTCCACGTCCTCGCCCAGGGCCGGATCGTCACGAGCGGCGGCAAGGACCTCGCGCTCCGGCTCGAGGACGAGGGCTACGGCCCGATCCTCCGCGACGCGGGCCTCGAGACGACCGCTTCCGACGACGCGCTCCTCGTCCCCCAGGCGCCGGTGGGGGCCGACGACGAGGCCGCGATCCCTCAGCCCGTGGAGGCGGCCCGCTAGTCGGGCCGACGGGCGATGGCCATCGAGACGACCACGGGCGAGCGATTCTTCGGCGACTACGTCGACGTGTTCAACGCGGGGGTCCGGACGGGCGACTTCGGGCCGATGCTGGCCCGCTTCGCCGAGGACGCCACGTTCGCGGTGGACGGAGTCCCGCTGAGCCCGATCGTGGGCCGGCCGGCGATCGCCGCGATCTATCGGGCCCAGCCTCCCGACGACGAGATCGACCTGCTGAACGTCGACGAACAGGGGGCGACGCTGGTCGGGCGCTTCGCCTGGAAGGCGACGGGCCTGACCGGAACGATCACGATGGCGCGACGTGGCGACGAGATCGCGTCGCTCCACGTCGGGTTCGACACGGCGTCCGACGCAGGTCCCGCCGTGGCCGCCTCGGGTGCCCGAGTCGGGTTCGACCCGGAGGTGGTCCGCCGCGACTTCCCGATCCTCGATCAGGAGATCAACGGCCACCCGCTCGTCTACCTCGACTCCGCGTCCACCTCGCAGAAGCCCGGAGTGGTGCTCGACACGATCGATCGCTACTACCGCGAGTACAACGCCAACGTCCATCGCGGGATCTACACGATCGGCGAGAAGGCGACCGCCGAGTACGAGCGGGCCCGGGCCAAGGTCGCCCGGTTCATCAACGCACCCGACGCCCACGAGATCGTCTTCACCCGCAACGCGACCGAGGCGATCAACCTCGTCGCGTACAGCTGGGGCCGGAAGAACATCTCGCGCGGCGACGCGATCGTCCTGACCGAGATGGAGCACCACGCCAACCTCGTCCCGTGGCAGCTCCTCGTCCAGGAGCAGGACGGCGATCTCGAATTCATCCCGATCACCGACGACGGCCGCCTCCGGCTCGACGTCTACGAGGCGCTGCTGAAGCTCGATCCCCGGCTCGTCGCCTTCACCCACGTCTCGAACACGCTCGGCACGATCAACCCGGTCCGGGAGATGGTCGAGATGGCCCATGCCGCGGGCGCCCTCGTCCTCGTCGACGGCGCGCAGGCCGTGCCTCACGTCCCGGTGGACGTCCAGGAGCTGGGCGCCGACTTCTAAGCGTTCAGCGGCCACAAGATGCTGGCGCCGATGGGCTCCGGCGCGCTCTGGGCCCGGCGCGAGCTCCTCGAGGCGATGCCACCGTTCCTCGCCGGCGGCGAGATGATCCGGGAGGTCCACCTGCGCCGCTCCGACTGGAACGACATCCCCTGGAAGTTCGAGGCCGGGACGCCGGCGGTCGGCGACGCGATCGGGCTCGGCGTTGCGGCGGACTACCTCATGGACATCGGGATGGACGCGGTCCGGGAGCACGAGCGAGGACTCGTCGCCTACGCGCTCGACGTCCTGCCGAAGCGTGTCCCGACGATCGAGCTGTACGGGCCGCTGGACCCGGACGCCCGCGGCGGGGTCGTCCCGTTCAACCTGCCCGGGATCCACCCCCACGACGTCGCCCAGGTCCTGGACCGGTTCGGGATCGCCGTCCGGGCCGGCCACCACTGCACGATGCCGCTCCACGAGCGGCTCGATCTGGCGGCCACCGCGCGGGCGAGCTTCAGCGTCTACACCACGACCGACGACATCGATCGACTGGCCGACGGCCTGATCGAGGTGCAGAAGCTCTTCCGGGACTGACGGAGCTCGCGGCGCCGGCCTTTGACGCGGCGCGTGCGCCCGCGCCACGCGAACAGCCCGCGGGCCATTGACGATCGACCGCTCGCTCCGCACTCTCTCCCGAAACGACGCCTGAGCGCGTCGTCGCGGAGGGGCGGGATGCGCGGGATTCGGGGGATCCGGCTCGGCACGGCGGCGCTGGTCGTCGCCTTCGTCGCCGGGTGCGGCGGCGGGCCGGCACCCGCGACACCGGCATCCGGGTCCGGCGAGCCGGCGGGTTCCGGCGCGTCCACGGCCTCCGGAGAACCGGCGGCATCAACCGCCCAGGGGCCGGCGCCGTCCGGGATCACCCTGATCGACGTCACCCAGGTGGACGACGCGGGCGCCGCCGCGAAGCAGGAGCTCCAGCTCGCGACCGAGATTCGCGGCTCGATCGGCCTGCCGGCCCTCCTCGGGCCGAACGGCGCGTCCGCCTTCACCGACCTGGATGCCATCGAGACGCGGACCGTCCAGCCCTGGCTCGCCGAAGCCGCGGCGGCCATCGGCTCCGGGACGTTTCCGACGGCCGGCGCGGGGTCGCTGACCGGCCAGCTCGCCGCGGCCGTCGACGGCGGCCCGCCCAGCATCGGCCCGGTTTCGAACGTCATCGACCTGAGCCTCTTCGCCGAGACCGGCTTCACGACCTCGTCGCTGATGGGGATGTTCACCGACCTCGTCGAGCGCGCCGGCGAGTCGATCGACGGCCGGCTGACCCGCAACGAGCCTCACGACGAGGAGGGCAACGGACTCCGCCAGCACGTGGACGTCGGCATCAGCTACACCGTCCATACGGGCGCGGGCAACGTCACCGTCGACATCATCATGACCGCGACGGACAACATCACCGACGTCGGGAGCGGCCGGTTCGTCGCGCTGTACACGAGCCGGTCCACCGGCCACTTCGACGTGGACGCCTGCCCGGACCAGGACGGCGTCGCGAAGGGCACGTACACGTTCGAGACCACCCACGAGCTGAACGACGTGAGCGGCAGCACCGCCGCCCAGGCGTCCGGCGGCCGAACCGTCGACGCGCCCTTCTCGCTGGTCAACGGGCCCGACGCGCATCTCGTCCGGATCGAGGCGAACCTCGACCTCGGCGCGAACGGCCGCGGACCGGGCTCGGCCGGCGGACCCGGCCCAACGGCCCCGTTCGACTGGACGGCACGGCAGAGCGTGCCGATCGTGATGCCGGCGAACGGCGGGGTCTCGACGAGTCCGGGCGCGGGCGCGATGACGGTCACCGGCTCGGGCGGCGAGGCCGCCCGTGGCTCGATGTTCGTGAGCTCCGCGATGGCCCAGCTGTTCATCGGCCGGGTCGGCAAGGAGGCCGAGACCTTCTGGCGCAGCGGGAAGTGCATCGACCTGACGCCGAGCGACGACAGCCGCGAGGTCGACGCGGCCGAGACGATCGACCTGACGATCAACGCGAAGCACAAGTTCACCGGCGAGGAGATCGAGAAGCCGATCGTGGCGACCTTCACGGGCAAGGCGTCGCTGGACCCGAACGGGAGCCCGGTCGACGAGCCCGCGACGTATCACTTCAAGGCCGGCGACGACGAGGACGACAAGGGCACGATCGACCTGAAGCAGACCTCGAACCGGGGGATCGGGCTGCGCCAGGTCGTCTACACGGTGAAGTCGAAGCGGCTGACCGCCGAGGTGAAGTCGGACTTCACGTTCACGGCGGGCCTGGTCCGGTACGACACCACCATCCACCTGCCGCAGATCCCGCTGGAGCCCGCGAGGGACGGCACGTACAAGGGCACGGGCACCGTGCAGTGGTCGAGCACCATCACGATCAACGTCCCGGAATGCCGGCCGAAGACCTACACGGGTTCGTTCGGCACCGAGGTGACCGCGAAACAGGATCCGGCGAATCCGGATGCGGTCCTCGTCACCTGGAGCTTCCAGCCGGGCCGGATCTCGACGGAGACGCTCGCCTGCAAGGGCGGCGGGTTCCCCTTCCCGGGGACGACCCTGCTCGCCGGCTGGGCGATCATCGGTGCTCAGCCACGTTCGGTCCCGATCGACGGCTCGACGGATGTCACGACGCCGCTCATGACCGGCAGCCAGAAGGCGACGATCTTCATCAAGAAGGCGCAGCGCCGCTGACGTTCGGCGCTGCGCCGGGGGACGCGTCCGGCCGAAGGGGTCAGCCGGCGGGCGGCTTCGTCGCGTCGCGAGGCGGCGTGTCGCCGCCGTCGAGGAGATGGCGCGGCCCGAGCGGCTCGGGGAGCTCGAGATCGAACGCGAACGGGGCGTTGCCCTGGCAGTCCTGCGGCCCGGGTCGCAGGCGGACCCACAGCGTGACGGTGACCGTCGTGTCGGTCAGCTCCACGTCGGGCGGATCGAGCCGGTCCAGGCCGCTCTGGCCGCTCGCGCAGGCCTCCTCGAGGACGCGGATCGGCAGGAGATCCGACTCCGCCGTGGGCGCGGCCGCCGTGGGATCGAGCCACCACGACGCTGGGCCCAGCCGGCTCTCGACGAGACCCGTCGGTGCCTTCGCCGAGCCCTTGACGGCCGATCCCGCGTCCAGGGCCGAGATCGTCGCCGCGGCCGTCTCGCCGGGCCACCACGCGGCCCACCAGCCCTCGTTCCTTGCGGCCTGGACCGCGGAGCCGTCGGCGAAGTCGATCTGGACCCTCGCCGCGGCCGGCCCGACGCGTCCCCACGCGATCGTCCGCGCCTGGTCCTCCTCGCCGTCGCGCGCGACCTCGGTCAGCGAGACCTCGGCGCCGTCCTGTGGCTCGGACGACGTCACCGCGAGCCGATGGACGCTCCCCACCGTGACCGCGCCCGCGTCGTCGATCGAGGCGAGGCAGTCGACCGAGACGTCGCCGTCGGAGAGGATCACCGTCGCTTGGCCGGCGCCGCGGGCGTCGATGATCGCCGTCGGGAGGTCGCCCTCCACCGCC
>DATBGP010000415.1:0-8053 GCA_036557925.1 Candidatus Limnocylindrales bacterium
TGATCGATGTGGGCGATGATCGAGAAGTTGCGCAGGCGCTCCTGGGGGATGGTCACGGGGCGGGAGTGTAGTCGGTCGGGTCGGCGCGATGATCCGCCGATACCGCCGACGCATACTCGCGCCGATGGAGGGCATCGACGAGCTCCGCGGACGACGACGACTGCGGTTCTTCATCGCCTGGTTGGGCGCGACGGTCGGCCTGCCGCTCGCGCTCCTGCTCTGGTTCCGGATCCAGAACGGCCCATTCCCCTGGTTCCTCCTAGGAGTCGGTGTCATCCCGGTCATCGTGATCGCGCTGATGCCGGGCGCCGTCCTGGAGCTGCTCGTCCTCGAACGGAGCATGCGCGGCGGCAGGCGGCTCCCACTCGGCGGAGGCGTGGTCGGCGGCGCAGTCGTCGGCGGCGCCGTCCTCGCCGCGTATTTCGCCACCCTCCGGATCGGGCTGGCCGCGTGGTCCGCTCTCACCAACCCCGCTGCAAGCGGGTACGACGCGTCGCCGCAGATCATCCAGGCCGCAGTGTTCGCCGCGGTGGTCGGAGCCGTCGCCGGTGCGGCGACGGCGTGGGACCGGGGCTGAGACCCGGCCAGGCGATCGGTCGCGAGTGGCGTCACCCGGCCGTGATCAGCACCACGTTTCCGTCGGGGTCGTCGACGAGGCCCATGTAGGCGCCGAAGTCCGTTCGGAACGGCGCTCGCCGGCTGTGAGATCCGGCCCGCACCAGATCGGCGTGCGTGGCGTCCACGGCGGCGTCGCCGTCGACGAAGAACTCGAGCATGACCCGCCCGTCGCCTGATGGCAGATCGAAGTCCGGGACGTTCCGCCCGAAGGTCGTCGACAGGACCAGGTTGTGGCCGCCACCGAGATCGACGACCACGTCCCGGCGGCTCTCGACGTCGTCCGGGAAGACGACGCCGAGCCGGCGGTAAAACGCGACCGAACGGGCGAGGTCCTCGACGAGGAGGACCACCATCGTGAAGCGCGGCTTCGGCGCGGCGGACTCGGTGGTCATGCCGACAGCGTAGGCCCGAAGGCGTGTGCCGGCTTCCCGACCCCGGAGAACCGGAACGATCGGCCGTCGGACGATGAGAATCCCGACCTCGACCGGTCATGGAAGCGGAGGCACATCGCGCGTGGTCCCCTCACCGGCGCGCCGTCGGCGGGAGCGGTCGAGGCTAGCCTCCGGCCGGGCCAGACGAGACATGGATGACCAGGTACCTGATCTCGTTCCCGAGCGGTGTGATGGAAGTCACCGAAGACGAGCTGCCGGCCGTGGCCGATGCCGCACACGCGGTGATCCGCGAAGCGCGGGCCGCCGGCGTGTACGTCTTCACGGGCGGGATCGACGAGGACGTGGAGCCCGTGGTCGTGGCCGGTGACGGGACGGTCATTGACGGCTCCTGGCCCGGGGCGCCGGAGCTCACCGGCGGCTTCACCGTGGTGGAGGTCGCATCACGCGAGGAGGCCCTGGAATGGGCGGCGAGGCTCGCGGTCGCCTGTCGCTGCGCTCAGGAGGTCCGCGCGTTCCAGCTCGATCCGCTGGTCTGAGGGCCGTCGCCCGAACCCGGAAGGCGATCGACGGGCTGCCGCCTCAGGTCGCGGTGATCGCCGCGAGCAGCGCCACGCCGACGGCGATCACGCCGACGCCGGCGACCTGCCAGCGGCGCAGCTTCTCCCCGAACAGCACGACCGACACCACGGCGGCGATCGCGCCGAACTGGGAGGACATCACGGCAGCGATCGCGATGCTGTCGCGGGCGCCCAGGGCGTAGACCGCCACGCCGACGATCTCGGCGATCCCGACGATCACGACGAGCGGCGTGGCGGCCCGGGTGAGTCTGAGCCGGCCGGTGGCGAGCAGGGGCAGGGCGACGAAGACGAAGCCGCCGAGCCGCGCCGGCAGGATCGACCAGACGAGTGGCATCGTCGCCCCGATCCGGGCACTCGCGTACAGCCCGATGCCGAAGCACACGACCGCTGCCAGCGCCCACGGCAGGGCCGAGCCGAGAGACGGCGCGGCCGGGTGCTGGCCGGCATCGGGACCGTCCGGCACGTCCACGAGCCCGCCCGGCTCGACGGCAGCGGGCTCCGACTCGCCGCCGCTCGAGGCCAGGATGATCCCGGCGACGATCGCGGCGAGGACGACCGCGGCCCCGATCGCCAGCTGCTCGCCGAAGACGACCGCGATCACGGCGGCCATCGCTCCCTCGGTGGAGAGGATCGGCGCGACCACCGCGACCTTGCCCCGCTGGAACGCGGAGTAGGCGAAGAGCAGCCCGAGCAGGTTGCCGGCGCCGGACAGGACGAGCAGGACCACGGCGTCGGTCGTGAACTCCGCCCCGCCGCCGGTGACGAGCGCGATCGGGACCGCGATGACCGTCCCGATGAGCATCACCCAGCCCAGCGTCACGACCGAGCCGATCATCCTGGCCGAGCGCGCCGAGGCCATCGACGAGGTGGCCCAGCAGAGGGCGGCGCCGAGGCCGCCGAGGATCGCGAGCATGGCTGCGAAGTCTGCCGGATCGCCGGACCCTCGCGCCGCCTGCGCCCGGCGGTCGCACCGCATCCTCCAGGCCGCCGCCCCGGTGGCGGGAAGCGAGGGCCACCTGCTACCATGCGCGTTCGTGTCCGGCGCCCTTCCCCGCGTCGGCCTGTCCACGATCGATCAGAGAGGTTCGACCCCTTGGCCAAGACGCCCCGCACCTGGACGGGCGCACGAACGCCGTCGGGACTGAAGCGCGTCCGTCAGGCCGAGCGCCGGCGCGACATCCTTCAGCCGCGGCGGAGCGCCGCGAAGACGTATGTCGCCACTGCCCTCAGCGTCGCCACCCATGACGCCGACCCCGAGGTCGCCGCGAAGGCGCTCGCCGACGCCCACGCCGCGCTCGACCGCGCGGCGAAGAGCGGCGCGATCCACGCGAACGCGGCCGCGCGTCGCAAGTCCCGCCTGACCCTGAAGTTCAACGCCGCGACCGGTGGCGCCGCCGTTCAGACGAGCGGCCGGGTCGTGAAGACCACCTCGAAGGCCCAGGCCCAGAAGGCCGCCAAGACGCGGATCGCGCTCGGCAAGGCGAACAAGGCCAAGGGCGCCCAGACCGCCGCCGGCAAGGCCCGGGCCGCAGTGTCGAAGACGGCCCGCGCCGAGGCCGCCGCAACGGCGACCGCGACCGCGACCGCCGAGACGACGACCGCGACGACGGCCAAGGCGACCGCCGCGAAGCCGAAGGCCGCCGCGAGCAAGGCCCCGGCCGCGAAGGCGACCGCGACGAAGGCGACGGCCGCAAAGAAGGCTCCCGCGAAGAAGACCGCCGCGAAGAGCTGACGCTCGCGTCCAGCGCTCATTCGAACGCCCCGGACCCGTCCGGGGCGTTGCGATTCACCTGGCGGCCTCTTGACGGGGCACGGCGTCGCGTTGACGCTCGGGGCGTGACCCACGCCGCCGAGCCCGCCCGACCGCTCTGGCCGGCTCTGGTCGCGCCCGTCCTGGTGACCGTCGGCATCGGGCTGCTCAGGTTGTCCGACGCCCTTCTGTCCATCGGCCCGCTGGACCGGGCGCAGTTCGGCTGGTCCATTCCGATCCCCATGATCCTCGCTGCACCGGCGGTCGGCGGGCTGGCCGGCCGTTGGACGGGCGAGCGGTCGGCGTCGCGCCTCCTCGTGGCGACGGCTGTCGGCCTTGGGTTGGTCGTGATCTCGAGCCTCGTCGCCTCGATCGACCACATCGGCTGTTCGCCGCAGCCCGACAAGGTCGCGATCCTCGCATACGTCGCTCCGATCGGCATCGTCGCCGCCCTCGGCTACCTGCTCTCCGGAGCGTTCTCGCTCCGTCGACGCGACTCGCCCATCGTCGCCTTCCTCGGCGGCGTCGGAATCGCGATCCTGGCCGGCGCAGCGACGTTGATGACGTTCGCCGCCCTGTTCCCCGGCCTGACGTGCACGCCGGGCTCGCTGAACGTCTGAGTCTCAGCCCGGGGCGGGCCTCGCGGCGGCCGCTGCGCCCGTCTTCGGCCGGAACACGCCGTACAGCAGCCCGCCGCCCACGCCGCCGACCACCGTCAGGACGAGCACCGTCAGGGCGGACGACAGCTGCTGGCCCCAGTAGAAGCTCGTGAAGGAGCTCGCGTCGGTGATCCCCGCCGCCGCCAGCTCCGCCGCGTTGTCCTCGCGGTAGCGCTGGTAGACGCAGTCGGCGCCGCCGGAGCAGGTGAGGGAGCCGCCGAGCTCGGTCGGCCGGTAGCCGTTGTCGCCGAAGAAGAACAGGGCCTTCACCGCGAGCAGGAGGATGGCCAGCATCAGGCCGGTGGCGAGCCCTGCGACGGCGGCGTTGGCGAGGATCCGGGACCAGGGCCCGCGGCGCCGATCGCTCCGCTGGTTGGCGTAATAGCCGATGAGCAGCCCGGCCGGCAGCGCGAGGAGCCAGTAGATCGGCTCGATCGGGATCACGAGCAGGAAGCTGATCGCGATCGTGACGGCCATGCCGATGCCGACGTACGCGGCGACGATCGCGCCGCCGTCGATGACCCGAGTCACGATCCGGCGCCGGCCCCCGCGACCACCGATGCCGCGGCGTCCGCGCCCGCGGTCCGGCCGAAGGCGGCCCGGCCCAGGTACACCGCCCCGTCACCGAGCTCGCCGTCGATCCGGAGCAACCGGTTGTACTTCGCGACCCGCTCGCTCCGCGACGGCGCACCGGTCTTGATCTGGCCGGTCCCCATCGCGACCACGAGGTCGGCGATCGTCGTGTCCTCGGTCTCGCCCGAGCGATGCGACACGATCGCCGTCCAGCCGGCCCGCCGGGCGAGCGCGATCGCCTCGATCGTCTCGGTCAGCGTCCCGATCTGGTTCAGCTTGATCAGGACGCTGTTGGCGGCCTCGGCTTCGAGCGCCCGCTGGATCCGCTCCGTGTTCGTGACGAGCAGGTCGTCGCCGACGAGCTGGACGCGATCGCCGAGGCGTCGGGTCAGCTCGGTCCAGCCGGCCCAGTCGTCCTCTGCCAGGCCATCCTCGATCGAGACGATCGGGTAGCGGCCGGCCCAGTCGGCCCAGAGGTCGATGAGCTCGCCGGAGTCCAGGGTCCAGTTCTCCTTCGCCAGGCGGTACCGCGTCGGGCTGCCGCCGGCGCCGCTCCCCTCCTCGACCAGCTCGGTGGTCGCCGGGTCCAGCGCGATCGCGATCTCGTCCCCGGGCCGGTAGCCGGCCTTCTCGATCGCCCGCAGGATCACCTCGACCGCGGCCTCGTTCGAGCCGAGCGACGGCGCGAAGCCGCCCTCGTCACCCTGGCCGGTGGCGTGGCCGTCGTCGTGGAGGATCGTCCGCAGCGCCGCGAAGACCTCCGCGCCGGCCCGCAGCGCCTCGGCGTAAGTCGGCAGCCCGACGGGCATGACCATGAACTCCTGGAAGTCCGTCGAGTCCTGGGCGTGCTTGCCGCCGTTGAGGATGTTGAACATCGGCACGGGGAGAACGCGCGCGCCGACCCCGCCCAGGTAGCGGTACAGCGGCTCGTCGTGCGCCGCGGCCGATGCGTGCGCGCACGCGAGCGACACGCCGAGGATCGCATTCGCCCCGAGGTTGGCCTTGTTCGGCGTCCCATCGAGGTCCAGCAGCAGCGCGTCGACGCCGGCCTGGTCGTCCGCGTCGAGCCCGATGAGCTCCGGCGCGATCCGCTCCGTCACGTTGGCAACGGCGGTGAGGACGCCCTTGCCGGCGTAGCGACCCTTGTCGCCATCGCGCAGCTCGACGGCCTCGTGGGCGCCGGTCGAGGCCCCGGACGGCACCGCCGCCCGGCCCACCGATCCGTCGGCAAGGAGGACGTCGACCTCGATCGTCGGGTTGCCGCGGGAGTCGAGGATCTCGCGGGCGTCGACCGCGTCGATGATCGTGTTCACGATTTCGCTCCGGATCCGACCGTCGCCTTCTGGCGCCTGGGTCGGCCCTTGCCCCCCTCCTCGTTCGCGGGCCGGTCCTGGAGGACCGCGATCCCCGGCAGCTCGCGACCCTCGAGGAATTCGAGCGACGCGCCGCCGCCGGTGGAGATGTGGCTGAACTTCGCCGTCAGGCCCTGCTGCTCGATCGCAGCGACGCTGTCGCCGCCCCCGACGACGACCGTGGCACCGGCCTCCGCGCGGCCCGCCAGGAACCGCGCGATCTCGTTCGTCCCGTGGGCGAACGAGGGGATCTCGAACACGCCGAGCGGACCGTTCCAAAGCACCGTCTTCGCATCCGCGAGGGCCGCCTCGATCGCGGCCCGGCTCTGCTCGCCGAGGTCGACGATGTGCCAGCTCGCGGGGAACTTCTCGGTCCCGACGGTCTTGTACTCGGTGCCGCGGGTGACCTCCTTCGCGATCACGACGTCGGTCGGGAGGACGACCTCGACGCCGAGCTTCTCCGCCTGCGCGAGGATCGCCTTCGCGTCGTCGACCCGATCGTGCTCGGCGAGGCTCTTGCCCACCGACTTGCCCTGGGCGAGGAGGAACGTGTTCGCCATGCCGCCGCCGAGGACGAGGAGGTCGACCTTCGTGAGGAGGTGGTCGATGACCTGGATCTTGTCGCTCACCTTGGCGCCGCCGAGGATGGCGGCGAAGGGGCGCTCTGGGTTCTCGAGGAGCTTCGAGAGCATCGTGATCTCGCGCTCCATCAGAAGCCCGGCGTAGGCGGGCAGGATCTTCGCGATCCCGACCGTCGAGGCGTGGGCGCGGTGGGCGGTCCCGAACGCGTCGTTCACGAACACGTCGGCGTACGAGGCGAGGGCCTTGGCGAAGGCCGGGTCGTTCTTCTCCTCCTCCGCGTGGAACCGGAGGTTCTCGAGGAGGATCGCCTCGCCGGGGCGCATCCGCTTCACGGCGTCCTCGGTGCCGGCGCCGAGCGCGTCGCCGGTGACCGGCACGTTCCGGCGCAGCAGCTGGCTCAGGCGCTGGCCCACCGGCCGGAGCCGGAGGCCGTCCTGGACCTTGCCGTCGGGCCGGCCCAGATGGCTCGCGAGGATCACCTTCGCGCCCTCGTTCAGGAGGGTCACGATCGTGGGCAGCGCGGCCCGGATCCGGGAATCGTCCGTCACCTTGCCGTCGGCGAGCGGGACGTTGAAGTCGACGCGGACGAAAACGCGCTTGCCGGCGGCGTCGAAGTCGCGGATGGTCAGCTTGTCCATGTCGGGCTCGGGCTCGTGGGCGTCTCGGTCGGCCGCGTCAGGCGGCCGCGACCGGCAGGCGCGCGGCGACGAAGCCGATGAGGTCGGCGACGCGGCAGCTGTAGCCCCACTCGTTGTCGTACCAGCTGATCACCTTCACCATCGTCCCATCGAGGACCATCGTCGATTCGGCGTCGATGATCGAGGAGCGGCTGTCGCCCTTGAAGTCCATCGAGACGAGCGGCTCGTCGCTGACGCCGAGGATCCCCTTGAGCGGACCCTCGGCCGCGGCGCGGAAGGCGTCATTGACCTCCTCGACGCTGGTGGGCCGGGAGACGTCGGCCGTGAAGTCGACCACGCTCACCGTGGGCGTCGGAACGCGGAGGCTGAAGCCGTCGAACTTGCCCTTCAGGTCCGGGATGACGAGGGCGAGGGCCTTCGCGGCGCCGGTCGTCGTCGGGATGATGTTCTGGCCGGCGGCGCGGGCGCGGCGCGGGTCCTTGTGGGCGACGTCGAGGATCCGCTGGTCGTTCGTGTAGCTGTGGATCGTGTTCATCAGGCCGCGCTCGATCGTCAGGAGGTCGTGGACGACCTTCGCGGCCGGGGCGAGGCAGTTCGTCGTGCAGCTGGCGTTGCTGATCACGTGGTGGGCGGCCGGGTCGTATTTGTCCTCGTTGACGCCGAGGACGATCGTGATGTCCTCGCCCTTCGCTGGGGCGCTGATCACGACCTTCTTCGCGCCCGCGGCGATGTGGGCCTTCGCCTTCTCCGCGTCGGTGAAGATGCCGGTCGACTCGAGGACGATGTCGACGCCCAGGTCGCCCCACGGCAGCTGGGCCGGGTCCTTGACCTGGAGGACCTTGATCTCGCGCCCGTCGACGACGATCGCGTCGTCGGTGTGGCTGACGTCGCCCGCGTACGCGCCGTAGGTC
>DATBGP010000416.1:0-7250 GCA_036557925.1 Candidatus Limnocylindrales bacterium
ACGACGCCGAGCGCATGGCCGAGTGGCTCGACTCGGAGTTCGAGCCGTTCGGGGCGCACTCGCATTTCGGCCTGATCCACGGCGAGACCAGCTACCAGCAGGTCGCCGAGGCCGTCCGCACGTTCCTGGAGACCCATCGGCTCTGATCCGCGATCACGTGGGTGTTTTCGGTCCGGCCCGGGACGTTTGGTATCCTGTCGGCCGTCGCGGGTGGCTCCCACCCGACGCGCGGGGCCGCATTCGTCTAGAGGCCTAGGACACCGCCCTCTCAAGGCGGAGATCACCGGTTCGAATCCGGTATGCGGTACCAGTCCCCTGGAATCAAACGACCGGGCCGGCAGGTGCCGACCCGGTCGCTTCGTGTTCGGGGTTCAGCCCGCAGGCGGTGCCGGCGGGGGAGGCGGTGCGGCCGGCGGGGCCGCCGGTGCGGTCGCAGCCGTGGGAATGGTGGCTGCCGGAGCTCCCGGCACGCCCGCCTGGGCGGCCCGGAGATTGGCCGCCTGGAGCTGCTCCATCGCCGCCCGCTGCTCCGGCGTCAGCCGGGACAGCTCGTTGTCGATGAAGTGCTTCTGGACGCCCGGGTAGTTGAGGTACAGATAGATGCCACCGGCGAGCAGCCAGGGGATCGTCTGCGCTTCGTAGGTCGTCCCGAACAGCAGGGCGAAGAAGCCCCAGATCAGGGTGAACAACGCGATGAAGCTGCCGAAGCTCCACGCGTAGGCTCGAACGTTCCAGAAGCCGGCTGCGACCCAGAACCAGATCGCGGCGAGGATCAGCGACCAGAGCGCCGCCCCCCACTGCGCGCTCGGGAACGCCACTTCCTTGCCGACCATGTTGAAGTTCACGATCCCCAGGTAGATGAGGATCATCCAGACCTGATACAGGCCTGCGAGCCCGGCCCCGATCGCCAGCAGCGTGACGCCGATCGGTCGTTGCATGTACCGCCCTCCTCGTCGAGTTCCGTCCCCCCTCGGCGCGCATCCTGCCACGACCGCGCAAGTGGTGAAAGGGGGTCCTCACGCATTCGGGCCGGTTCGGAGCGCCCTTCCGGGACGCGGGATGGGCGCCGGCGCCGTCGTCGCGCGCGGGCAGGCCATCTCGCGACGCTCCGGAACCGTAGACTCCGGGCCGTGAACGCCCCGAACGCCACCACCGTCAGCCCCGCCCCGCCACGGCGCCTCGTGATCCTCGCCGAGGGCCATTTCGGGTTCCATCACGGCAAGACCGCCGTCGGCGTGATCCGCTATGGACCCGACGACGTGGTCGCGGTCATCGACTCGAGCCAGGCGGGCGGCAACGTCTCGTCGATCCTGCCCGAGCACGACATCCCGATCCTGGCAAGCCTGGACGAGGCGCTTGCCCTCGAGCCGCGCCCGGACACCCTGCTCATCGGGATCGCGCCCACCGGCGGCAAGCTGCCGGACGCGTGGCGGGCGACGATCCTCGCCGCGATCCGGGCCGGCCTCGACGTCCATTCGGGCCTGCACACGTTCTTCGGCGACGACCCGGAGTTCGCGGCCGCCGCCGCCGCCGCGGGCACCGCGATCGTCGACTACCGCCGTCCGCCCGCACGGATGGAGACGGCCGTCGGTCGACGCCACGGGCCGGGCAAGCGGGTGATCCTGACGGTGGGGACCGATTGCGCCATCGGCAAGATGACGGTCGCCCTCGAGCTGCGGAAGGCGGCGCTCGAGGCCGGGCGGTCGGCCTCCTTCGTGCCCACCGGCCAGACCGGGATGATGGTCGAGGGCTGGGGTGTCGCGGTGGACCGGCTGATCAGCGACTTCGCCCAGGGCACCGTGGAGTGGATGGTCGAGGAGGGCGAGCGCCGCGGCGACTGGGTGATCGTCGAGGGTCAGGGCTCGCTCGACCACCCCGCCTACTCGGCGGTGACGCTCGCGCTGATCCACGGCGCGACGCCGCAGGCGATGGTCCTGGTCCACAAGGCCGGCCAGACCGAGCACGACTTCGACCACCTGCCCGACGCCTCGTTCCCGATCGCCGACCTGCGCCCGTTCATCGACCTCCACGAGCGCGTCGCCGGGCTGGTTGCCCCATCGAAGGTCGTGGCGATCGCGCTGAACACCTGGTCCATCCCGTCCGAGGCGGAGGCTCGGGCGGAGATCGCCCGCGTCGCCGAGGAGACGGGGTTGCCGGTTGACGACCCGGTCCGGTTCGGGCCGGGACCGCTGTGGGCGGAGATCGAGGCCGCAGTCGACGCCCTGCCATGGGTCGCGCCGCCGGTCGGTGCCTGATGGCGCTCCACGTCGAGCAGGAGGTCCTCCGGCTCGGTCTCCGCGACCCGTTCCGGATCGCCCGCTCGGACCACGATGCCGGTCACGCCGTGACGACCGTGATCGTCGAGCTCCGGGACGATCGCTTCCCGGGCGTGGTCGGGATCGGGGAGGGCTATCCGGACCGGTTCTACGGCGAGACGACCGAGACGATGGCAGCGGTCCTGCCGCTGCTCCTGACCGCGGTCGGCCAGCCGGAGCCCACGCCGGAGGGTCTCCACGCTGCCGACGCCGCCATGGACCGGGCGATCGCCCATCACGGCGGGGCGAAATGCGCCATCGACCTCGCGCTCCGGGACCTCGCCGGCCGGGTGGCGGGTCGATCGCTCCAGTCGATGCTCGGCGTGGCGGGCGAGATCCCGCCGACCGACTTCACCCTCGGCATCGACGAGCCGGCGGTCGTCGCCGAGCGCGCCGCGCGGGCGAAGCGGTTCCCGGCCCTGAAGATCAAGCTCGGCGGGACGGCCGACCTGGAGACGCTCGAGGCGGTGCGGGCGGTCTACGACGGTGCCATCCGGGTCGACGCGAACACGGGCTGGGTCCCCGAGGAGGCCGTCGAGCTGATCCCCGAGCTCGAGCGCCACGGCGTCGAGCTCATCGAGCAGCCGTTCCCGGCCGACCGACTCGACCAGCTCGGCTGGCTCCAGGAGCGGTCGAGCCTGCCGATCGTGGCGGACGAGAGCGCGGTCACGATCCGGGACCTGCGCGGGCTCGTCGGGGTCGTGGCCGGGGTCAACGTGAAGCTCGCCAAGTGCGGGGGAGCGGGCCCCGCGCGGGCGATGCTCACCCGCGCGCGGGAGCTGGGGTTCCGGACGTTCCTCGGCTGCATGGAAGAGACGGCCGTCGCCACGGCAGCCGGAGCCGCCGTGGCGCCCCTTGCCGACTGGATCGATCTCGACGGCTGCCTGCTGCTCGCCGACGATCCGTTCGAGGGGCTGATCCTCGACGATTCGTCCCGCTGGCGGCTCCCGGATGGGCCCGGGTTGGGAGTTCGACGCCGGGCGTCCTGAGGCCCGAGGCGCCCGGATGAGCCGGGACGTGGCCGCCCGGTTCCGCGGACGCGAACGTCCGTTCGTGTGGACAAGTTCGTGGACGAGTTGGTGGACAAACCCCCTTCATCGTCGGGCCCGACCGGCCTACCATTGCCAACCACCGAGCCGGCGAGAGTTCCCCGGGAGGGACGGAACCCGCGGCCGGCGACACTCCACGGGACATCCCGCGGTCGGCCGATCCCGCCGATCGATGGGTGGATGGTTCGTGCTGCCACGCGACGGGATTGACGGGAGGGTCGGCCATCGATGGTTCAGTCCAACGGCACCGCGCGGGCCGCAAGCGAAGCGCCGCCGGATGCCGAAGCGCTCGACTTCATCCGGTTCTGCCATCGGCGCAAGCACGTGGGCTGGCCGGAGCTGTATGACGAGATGTGCGCCGTCGCCGGTCGCGGGCTCTACCGCGGCTACCGGGCGGAAGAGCTGGCTTCGATCGGCATCGGTCTCGGGCTGTTCGAGATGCCGACCCTGGCCGGGCTCGTGAGCCGGGTGGTCGCGGAGGACCAGGAGCGGCGGCGTCGCCAGGAATCGGTCCGGGCCGTGGTCGTGGCGGCGTCGCCCCGCGACCCGGTGACGAATCTCCCCGAACCTGCCGAGCCGGCCATGGCCGAGGCCGTCCCGGTGTCGTCGTCCCCGGTCGAGGACACGAGCCCCCAGTCGGCCGAACGGGCCGCCGCGACCGAACGGGTCGCGCCGGACCATGGATCGATCAGGATCGCGGTGGCTGCCGGAGCCTGAACGAGGTCGCGATCGTCGCGTCGCTATCGACGCGGAGGAGTCTCTGACCGGTCAGGGTCGGAGACTCCTCCTTTTTTCTTGGCAGTGTCATGGGCTGTCGCGCCCCGACGACGCTGGCGGCGTTGCCGGCTGCGCTGCTCGCCCGCGCACCTCGAGGTGCGCTCGCTCCGCTGCTCGCCGGCGCCTTGTCAGCCTCGCCCATGCGCGACGAACGCAGTCGGGGGTCGCGCCGGGACGACCCCGGGTGGTAACGCCTTGAGTCGCCGGGCGACTCACGATGGACGTTCGCACGCTCGTCCAGGTGCGATTCGCGACGTTGGCCAGCGTGTCGGAGCTGATTCCGAGTCGCCAGGCGACTCAGACCGCCGGAACGATCCGGCGGCACCGCCCGTCCGACGCGGATGCGTGCGTCAGGCGCGGATGCGGCGCCTTGCCATCTCGCCCTCGATCTGGCGCTCCGCCTCGACGTACGTGTCGATCTGCTCGCGGAGCTGGTTCGCCTCGGGGGTGTACAGGTGGACCTGCTGCTGGAGGATGTACGACAGCCGCCGGCTCGTCATCCGCACGTGGTCCAGGTTCTTCAGCAGGACCAGCGGATCCATCGCGGCGAGGTCCGACGGGTGGTACATCAGCTTCATGGCCGCATTCTAGCGACGGCCCGGCGGGCCCGGCCGAGGTGTCGGCCGACGCGATGAACCGGCGGTTCAGCGGCGGAAGCCCGCCCGGCGCGGCCGCTCGACGACGATGGATGCGGCGACCCCGCTGGCCGCGAGGATCGCCATGCCACCGGCCAGCCATCGGCCGAACCCCGTCGTGCCCAGCGACAGCTCGAGCGCGGCCAGGGCGAACACCGCCACATCGGCCGCGCGCAGGATCCACGCGCCGCGGCCCATCTGCCAGTCCCAGAGCCCGAACATCACGATGCCCACGAGCGGCAGCACCAGGAATGCGGCGAACTGGGCGCCGCCGACAACGGTCACCCCGGCGCCGCCACTCGAGTCCGTCGATCCCGTACCGAACAGCCCGATCACGGCGAGCACGCCGACGGCCGACGCGAGCAGGGTGTGGAGGGTCGGCACGAGTGCCGGGCGGGGATCCATCAGGCTGTCGTCTGCGCCGGGTCGACTGGGCTCGTCAGATGGCCCGCAGCCCGCGAGGAGGCCAGGCCCAGTCGATCGGGGTCGCGGCGCCGGCGAGCGCCCGCCGCCGCCCGGCCTCGGTCGCGCCGAGGACGAGGATCCGGTCGGTCTTCGTCGCTCGGCCCGCCTCGGCGCCCCAGAGCTTCGTCATCTTCCGGTTCGCCGCGACCTCGTCGCGAGCGACGCCGGCCAGTCGATATCCCTCCGGCTCCGCGGCCGACTCCCAGACGCGCTCGGCCAGGCGCAGCCCGTCGGCGCCGGCGATCGGCCGGCCGCGATCGGTCTCAACGTCGCCGATCACGAGGACGACGATCGCGTCGTCGGCCAGCATCGAGCGGATCTCGACCAGGACGTCGCGGAGGAACGCGAGGTACGGCTCGCGATGGTGGGCGTCGTCGAGGGTCGCGTCGATCGCCCGCGCGTCGAAGCCCAGGAACCAGGTGCGCAGCCAGTTGTAGTAGCCGTACTTGACGACGCGGAGGTAGGGCGGCGACGTGACGACGAGCCGCGCCCGATCCGGCAGCCCGCGCGAGCGGAGCTCCGCCCGGGCCCGGCCGGCGACATCCCGCGCGTCCCCGAGCAGGGCGATCCCCGCCGTCGACGGCGGCGCCTCGCGCTGGAGCCGGGCGAGCTTCCGCTCGAGGCACGCGAACACGTCGCGCTCGGGCGCCGTGAACCCCGTCCGCGCCGCGTACTCGCGCACGTAGCGCGGGGCCATGCTGAACGTGTTCGGCATGAGCGGCGAAAGGTAGGACGGGCTCTTGCCATGGAGGATGCCGGTGATCGCGGCCGCCAGGAACCGATCGGTCGGGTCGCCCAGGCGAAGCGAGGATCGGACGAACAGGAGCTGGGCCAGCGTCCGTGGATGGAACGCGACCGCGACCTCCGCGGGCACAGGCTCGCTATCCGCGGCTCCGGGCCCGCTGCCCGCCGCGGGGACCCGGGCGTCGCTCGCACCGGGCACGACGACCCGCTCGGCGAGCTCGACCCAGCGTGCGGACTGGCCGGCCCACGCCAACCGGAGGGCGGCGAGTCGCGTCGAGGTCTGCGCCCGCGAGGCCGGCTCCAGCTTCGCCGCGGTCAGGAGGTGGGCAAACGGGTTCAGGTCGTTGCCGACCCCGATCCGTCCTTCCGCGCAGGCCTGCAGCGGCGTCGTGCCCCGGCCGCTGAACGGATCGACGACCACGTCGCCGCGGCGGCTGTAGCGCGCCACGAACGCGTGGGCCAGAGCCGCGGGAAAGCTCGCGAGGTACGAGCACATGGGGTGCAGCGGATGGCCCCACAGCCGTTGCTGCTCCTTCCACTCGGGCGCGATGTCGAGCGCGGGGAGGGACGGGAGCGTCGCGTCGAGCGGCAGCGCGAGCTGGGTCGCGGTCGATGCCCGGCGATCGGTCGTCACGGCGGTCGGTGGGCTCCTGGCGCTTGACGGGCCGCGGAGCATACCACGCGCTCCGTCACCCTCCGAGAGGGTCCGATCCCCGCCTGAACCGGTCGAACGCGCTGCCGGTGCCCCCGTGCACCGATCGATGAGATCAGGCCGCGATCACCCGGTTCCGGCCGGCCCGCTTGGCCATCACGAGGCCCACGTCGGCGCGGGCCAGGATGTCCGAGAAGCGTTCCTCGTCGGCCGCCATCGCCGCGACCCCGGCCGAGACGGTCGCGCCGACCGGCTTGCCGTCGGGGCCGGGCACGGACGCGTCCGCGAACGACCGCCGGATCTCGTCGGCGATCGATGCCGCCTGATCCGACGTGACGCCTTCCAGGATCGCGACGAACTCCTCGCCGCCGAACCGGGCGACGAGGTCGGCGCCGCGGAAGCGCGCCCGGAGGACGTCGGCGAACGAGCGCAGGATCGCGTCGCCGACGGCGTGGCCGAGGCGCTTGTTGATCGCGCCGAAGTGGTCGAGATCGAACAGGATCGCCGCCGCCTGGTCGCGCTCGGGGGCGGCCCTCCGGCTCCGGCCCGCTTCCATCCGGGAGATCGACGCGTCGAGGTGGCGCCGGTTGAACAGCCCGGTGAGGGAGTCGCG
>DATBGP010000417.1:0-5743 GCA_036557925.1 Candidatus Limnocylindrales bacterium
GGCCGGTAGCCGCCGGTGAGGACGAGCCCGATCGCGGCGCCGGCGTGGTCGTCCTCGAGCTGGAGCGTCGGCTGCGTCAGCTCGTCCACGGTCGCCGAGCGGGGGCCGCCCATCAGGTGGGCCGTGGTCAGGGTGAGGATCACGTCCTCGCGGTCACCGGGGACGATCACGAGCGTGCCCGGCCCCACCCGCTCGAGCATGTGCCGCGGCTCCATCGCGCCGATCGCGACGCCGTCGATCACCCGGTCGAGGTCCGGGCCCGGGTGGATCGTCTCGCCGTGGACCCCGTCGAGGATCATTCCGAGCGTCGGGTTCGAGAGGATCGGCCGCACCGGCAGGACGCCGAGCAGCCGGATCCCGTTGTGGGCGAGCCCGCGCTCCAGGACCTGGGCGATCCCCGGCTGCGCATCGAGGTCGACCTTGTTCACGATCGCTCCCGCGACGGGCACGCCGTGGGCCGCGAAGTGCGACGCATTCAGGACGATCTCGTCGATCGGCCGGCCGACGCCGCCCTCGCTCACGATGATCGCCGGCGCCCGGAGCATCGCGGCCACGGTCGCGTTCGACAGCCCGATCACCGCGCCGACGCCGGCATGGCCGGTGCCCTCGATGAGGAGCATCTCGTACGTGTCGCGGAACGTGTCGCGGGCCCGCACGATCCGCGCGCCGAGGTCCTCCACGACCTCGCCCGCGATGTACGACTTCGTGAAGCCCCGCGGGATGTGGACGGGGCTCATCGCCCCGTAGTCGGCCGGGATGTCGAAGGTCTCGTGCATCAGCACGGCGTCCTCGTCGGCCGGCTGGTCATGATCGATGACGGTCCGCTGGCCGACCGGTTTCATGAACGCGGTCTTGAGGGCTGCCCGCTCGAAGCCGTCGAAGAGGCCGAGCGCGGCCGTGGTCTTGCCCCGGTTCTGGCCCGTGGCCGCGAGGTAGAGCTGGCGCATGTCAGCAGTGAAGCAGGCTGCAGGGCTCGACGAGGGGCCAGCCGAACCGGACCGCCCAGATCGCGTAGGCCAGGAGCGTGACGGCGGCCGAGGCGATCGTGAAGAGGACGATGGGATGGCGCGAGCCCCGGAGCCGCTCGCTCGTCGCCCAGGCCAGCAGCAGGACTGACGCGAGGATGCCGAGCGGCCACGTCTCGCCCTCCGTCGTCACGAAGAAGAAGACCGCCCCCTGGATCGCCCCGGCGAGCGCCGGCACGGCGCGGCTCTCGCGGGTCGTTCGGTCGCGCGCGTCCTGACCGATCGCGAGCGCGAGCATCAGCACGCTCAGGGCCACCCACGCGACGTGCCACATCCAATGGCTCAGCACCTCGTCGAGCCAGTGGTCGAGATCGCCCGCGGGCGTCGCGTAGAAGGCCTCGCGCTCGGGGCCGCCGGGGTAGGCGTCGCCGATCGCGTTGGCGGCGAGATGGATCCCCTGGCCCGCGACCCAGACGACGGCGATGACGAGGAAGGCGACGAAGGCTAGGCCCCGGAGCCGGCCGGTGGCGACGAGCACCCACCAGGCCAGCGGGATGACGACCAGCGGTGTCAGGAGGTCGACCGCCTCCTGCCAGGTGAAGGCCTGGGCCGGCCCCACCTGGCCATGCAGGAGCGGCGGGACGAGGAGGAAGAACGCCAGCGCGACGGCGTAGGCCAGCAGCCGGCCCGGCAGGCGATCCTCCACTGCGCCGCCGACCGAGCCGTTCGTCGCCGGCTACCCGCGCGCGGCCGTCTTGCGCTCGATCAGGGCGATCGCGTCGCGGATTCGCGACATCGTCTCGGCATCGACCGCGTCCGGCTCCAGGTACGGTCCGAGCCGCTCCATGATGTCGGTGACGAGCCCCAGGAACACCGACGCGTCGGCCTGGAAGAACTGCGGCTCGTTGTTGTAGCGGACGAGCGTCAGGCGGCCCTGGAGGACGCGGCGCTCCTCGACGTGGGCGACCTGGGTCGCGAAGTTGTGGCCCTGGATGCCGTCGGGGTTGTTCAGGAAGTTCAGGGCGTTGTCGATCGCCAGCCCGAACCGGGCACGCCAGGCGACGAGCCGCTCATGGACCTCGGACGGGATCCGGACCTCGGCGACCTCCTCGAAGACCTCGGGCGCGACCGTGAGCAGCCCGACGAGCGT
Source organism: Candidatus Limnocylindrales bacterium (assembly GCA_036557925.1). Classification (GTDB taxonomy): domain Bacteria; phylum Chloroflexota; class Limnocylindria; order Limnocylindrales; family CSP1-4; genus CF-46. The sequence goes on from DATBGP010000417.1 coordinate 2,116, forward strand.
GGTGCCGGCCCGCGAGCCGAGCATCACCTGCAGGCTCCGTTCGAGCGTGAAGACCTCCGAATCGAAGCGCGGGCTCGTGATGACGTCGGTCAGGAGGTCCTCGACGTTGTCGAGGGTCCCGGGCTCGGCCACCGCGTTCGCGAGGTGGAGGACCTCCTCCTTGAACAGGAACTTCTCTTCGTGGTCGTACATGGCCGCGATGGTAGCAGCGGACGAACCGGCCACAGCGGCCGCCGGCCTCCGCGGCCGCCGGCTTCGGTCGCGACTCCGTCAGAATGGCCGGAGGAGGCGTGATGACGATCCGACAGGCGCGATCGGCGGATCTCGACTGGGCGACCGAGACGATCACTCTGGCCTTCATGGACGACCCGGTCTGGAGCGTGGCGCTGGCGACGCCGGACGGCCGGACCGACCATCACGCCGCGTACTGGCGGATGTTCGTGGACGGGGCGTTCGAGCAGGGCGGCGTCTGGCTGCTGGACGACGCCGCGGCGGTGTCGGTCTGGATCCCGCCGGGAGGAAACGAGCTGTCTCCCGAGGCGATGTCGGCCCTGGCGGTCTACAACCTCGCGGCGCTCGGGCCGACGGGCGCCCGGGAGATGCAGGACCTGTACGACCGCTTCGAGGCCAACCACCCGTCCGGTGCGCCGTTCATGTACCTGAGCCTGCTCGCGACCCATCGCGATCATCGCGGCCGCGGCATCGGTCAGACGTTGCTCGCCGAGAATCTGCGGCGCTGGGACGAGTTGGGCCTGCCGAGCCACCTCGAATCCACGAATCCGGCCAACGACCACCGCTACGAACGCGCCGGGTTCCGCCGGAGCGGCGGGTTCACGGCCGTCCGTGACGGCGCACCGGTCTCCACGATGTGGCGGATCGCAGGCGGCCCCGCGACGCGGTAGACCGTCGGGACTTCAGGCGGCGCCACACACACGGATTTCCTTCTCTGGTGAACGGGATTCGCCGGCGCTGCACCGGATCGTCTCGAACTTGCGACGTCGACGCCGGGGATCCGTTCTCGGGCCGCCGGTGGCCGGGATCATCCGGCGCGTCCCGGCGGCCGGCGGGCTCGATCGGCGGCTGTCGGGCTCGATCGGCGGCTGGCGGCGCGTCGGATCGACTCGGGCTGCGATCCCGTTCAGCCCAGAGAGAATCTCGCGCGTCTCGGAAGCGGGCGCTGGACGTCGGCCAACGCCGCGACTACGGGTAGAGCCCGCGCATGGCGGTCGCGTCGGCGACTCGCTGGACGGCCAGCAGGTAGGCGGCGGTCCGCATGTCGCACTGCTCGCGGCGGGCGATGGCCAGCGTCTCCTGGAACGCCTTGACCATGATCTCGCGGAGCTTGTCGTTCACCACCCGCTCGCTCCAGTGGTCGCGGTTCAGGTCCTGGACCCACTCGAAGTAGCTGACGGTCACGCCGCCGGCGTTGCAGAGGATGTCCGGGATCATGAACTTCGAGTTCCGGAAGAGGATCCGGTCGGCGTCCGGCGTCGTCGGGCCGTTCGCGGCCTCGGCGATCAGGCGGGCCTTGATGTTGCCGGCGTTGCGCTCGGTGATCTGGTTCTCGAGGGCGGCCGGGATGAGGATGTCGCAGTCGACCTCCAGGACCTCGGCGTTCGTGACGTCGGTCGTGCCCGGGAAGCCCTGGACGGTGCCGTGCTCCTTCTTCCAGGCGAGGACACGCTTGACGTCGAGGCCGGCCGGGTTGTGGATCCCGCCGGTCGAGTCGGACACCGCGACCACGGTCGAGCCCTCGTCGCTGATCAGCTGGGCGGCGATCGAGCCGGCGTTGCCGAAGCCCTGGATGGCGACCCGGGCCTTCGGCAGCTCGATCCCCAGGTGGCGGGCCGCCTCGATGATGCAGAACACGGTCCCGCGGGCGGTCGCCTCGTTGCGACCTTCCGAGCCGCCGAGGCTGATCGGCTTGCCCGTGACCACGCCCGGGACGGTGTGGCCCGCATGCATCGAGTAGGTGTCCATGAACCACGCCATGACCTGGGCGTTCGTGTTCACGTCCGGGGCCGGGATGTCCCGCTCGGGCCCGACCAGGACCTCGATCTCCGTGAAGAAGCGGCGGCTCAGAGCCTCGAGCTCCTTCTGGCTCAGCTTCTTGGGGTCGACGATCACGCCGCCCTTGCCGCCGCCGTACGGGATCCCGACGACCGCGCACTTCCAGGTCATCCACATCGCGAGGGCCTTGACCTCGTCGAGGCTGACGTCCTGGTGGTAGCGGATGCCGCCTTTGGCCGGCCCGCGCCCGAGGTTGTGCTGGATGCGGTAGCCGGTGAAGACCTGGACCGAGCCGTCGTCCATCTTCACCGGGAAGTGGACGGTCAGCTCGCGGCGCGGCTCGCGGAGCACGCGGCGCAGGCCGGGGTCGAGGTTGAGCCGCTCGGCGGCAAGGTCGAACTGCTGCTGGGCGACCTGCCACGGATTGATGGCCGGTGTCGCCGGCGCACGCTCGGTCGTCATGGTGTGACGTGAACCTCCATCGCCTGCAGGTGCCGCTGGGCGACCCGAGGCAAGAGCCGGGCCGTCATCCGGACGACCCCACGGAGCCCCGATCGTGTTCGATGGAAGGGCGATCGGTGCGTCATGAGTGCCTGGTGAGTATACCGGCGAGAGCGCCGACGTTCACCGCGTCGCAACGTTAGGACAACCGAGCCGCAACCTTCGCTGGTACGACGGTACCGGGCCGTGACAACCGCGTGGCGAAGGGCTCAGCGCTGGTACAGCACCGCCGCGCCGAGACAGCCCGGGCCGAGGTGCGGGCCCACGGACGGGCCGATGATCGAGACCATCACGTCGTCCGGGTCGAGCTCGGCCCGCCGGGTCACCTCGGCCGCGAACTCCGCGACGTCGGGCGCCATCGTGTGGAGGATCGAGATCCGCTCGATCGGCCGGGCCGTGATCATCTCGATCACCCGCTCGCGCGACTTCGAGCGCGTCCGTGGCCGGTCGGCCGTCTCGACCACGCCGTGCTCCACGGCGATGATCGGCTTCACGGAGATCAGGGTCCCGATCGCCGCCTGGGCGCCGCTGATCCGGCCGCCCTTCTTCAGGTACTCGAGCGTCTCGAGCGAGACGTACATCCGGAGGTCGTCGGCCCGGTCCCGGAGGGTGTCCGCGATCTCCGACGGCGGCATCCCGCCGGCGGCGAGGTCCTGGCCCATCAGGCACAGGATCCCCTCGGCCATGGAGGCGCCCTGCGAGTCGATCACGTGGATCTCGCGGTCGGGCAGCATCGACCGGGCGATCTCGGCGCTCTTGATCGCCCCCGAGAGCGTGCCCGCCACGTGGACCGAGATGATCGCGTCGGCGCCCTCGGCGAACGCCCCGTCGTAGATCGCCTTCACGTCGCCGGGCGAGGCGGCCGCGGTCTTCGGGAACGGCGCGTCGGCCGCGGTCATCCGCTGCCAGAACTCCTCGGTCGAGAGGTCGACGCCGGCGCGGAAGGTCTGGTCGCCGAACGTCACGACCAGGGGGACGATCCGGATGCCCGCCGCCTGGGCGACGGCCGGATCGAGGTCGGACGCGGAATCGGTGACGAACGCGATGCGGGCCACGGCTCCTCCTCTGGCGATCCCGCGGCCGACGATACCAAACGTCAGGCGGCCGATTTCCCCTT
>DATBGP010000418.1:0-10457 GCA_036557925.1 Candidatus Limnocylindrales bacterium
CGGTCCCGTTGATGCGCGGCGCGGCGATGGTCTTCCTCTGCCTGGTCGTGGCGTACTCCACCTGGGTCTGGCGCCTGGCCCTCGCGGAGCAGCGGGCCAACGACCGGGACCGCTACGAGCTGGGGCCGGCGGGCGGCGCGACGGGTGGAGCGGGCGGCGCGGCCTCGCCCTGAGGCCGGCTCGGACGCGGGGCTCCTGTCCGGCGGCGCGCCCGCCCGCCGGGCGGCGGCGCCCGCCAGTCCGGCGGCGGCGCCCGCTCGGCGGCGGCGCCCGCCCCGCGCCTCGCCCAGAGGCCCGGCGGCGGCGCCCGCCCGGCGCCCAGTGGCCCGGGGTCGGCCCGGCGGCGCCCGCCCGGCGGCCTCGCGCAGCGGGATCGGCCGGGCGGCGCGTCTGACTCGGAGATCGAGTCAGGGCGCCGATCCCCGAGCGTGGATTGGTCGTCGCCGGTGCAGGATCACGCTCGTCCGACGTCGTTTCGACTCGAAATGCGGGTCAACGCCGCGCCCGCCGCGGGCCGTGAGTCGCCCGACGACTCGGATCGACGTCGGTCGAGCTCGTCCGTGCACGAATCGCGACACGCGCCAGCGCGCCGGCGTTGATTCGGAGTCGCCCGGCGACTCAGGCGCCCGGTTCGCGCGCCCCGAAGCCGGAGGCCACCTCCTCGGGGAGGTTCGAACCGTTGCCCTCGCCGCTCCCATCGGCGGGGAGCGATCGCAGCGAGTCGTCCCGGACGGCCGAAGGCCGCGGCGAGGGCGGGATCGCGGCGGTGTACCCCGCCGGCAGCTCCCCGCGGGCCGCCAGTCGCCGGACCACGACCCCGTAGAAGTCGTCGACCTTCGCGGTCACCCGCTCCCAGCTGAAGTCCTGCGCCCGGGCGCGGCCGGCCGCAGCCATCTGGAGGCGCTCGTCCTCGTCGTTCAGGAGCCGGGCGACGGCCGCAGCGATCGCCTTCGGGTCGCGCGGCGGCACGAGCAGCCCCTCGCGGCCGCGCCGGACGACGCCCTTGTAGCCGTGGATGTCCGAGGCGACGATCGCCGTCCCCGAGGCCATCGCCTCGAGCAGGACGATCCCGAACGACTCGCCGCCGGTCGCGGGCGAGACGTAGACGTCGGCAGTCCGGAACAGCTGGGCCTTCTCCTCGTCGCCGACCCGGCCCAGGAACTCGACGCCCTTCAACCGTCTCGTGGCCACGTATCGCCGCGCTTCGCGTGCGAGCGGTCCGCTGCCGACGACGAGGACCCGGCAGTCGCAGCCGGTCTTCTTCAGGATCCGGTATGCCTTCAGCAGCTCGAGCAGGCCCTTGCGGGGCTCGAACCGGCCGACAAAGAGGATGTTCTGCGTCCCGTCCTGCCAGCGGGCCAGCGGCACCGCGCGCTGGAACCGGTCGACGTCCACGCCGTTCGGGATGACCTTGTACTCGCCCGGGAAGTAGCGCTCGATGAAGTGCTTCGCCGCACCGCTCACCGCGATCCGGCCGTGCAGCCGGCCGGCGTAGCCGCGCATCGCCCGCCTGCCGAACTCGTACGAGGGCGAGAAGCCGCCGTAGGCGTGGAAGGTCGCGATGTTCACGCTCGTCGAGAGGCGGAGGATGATCGGGGAGAGGAACGGCACGAAGGGCTCGTGGAAGTGGAGGAGGTCGAACTGCTCGCGCTCGAGCATGTCGCGGACCTGCGAGATGAACCGCGGCGAGAGGGTGATCGTCCCGACCGAGCCGTTGACCGGCAGGGAGAAGCCCTTGCCGATCCGGATGATGTCGCCCTCCGATGCCCGCTGGAGGCCGTGCGACGAGGTCAGGATCCGGACGTCGTGGCCGCGGACGCGGAGGTTCTCGTAGAGGTAGCGGACGTGCTGGGTCACGCCGCCGGGCAGCGGGTAGACGTAGGGCGTGACCAGGCCGATCTTCATCGGTCCCGATTCTCGCCCGTGACGCCGGACGGCGCCGGGGACCGGCGCTCGGGCGCCGGGAACAGCCGCCCCGGGGACGGCCGCTCGGGCGCCGGGGAGGGCCGCCCCGGGGACGGCCGCGCCGACCCCCAGGCCTCGTCGAACCGCGGCGGCCGATGGGTCCCGCCCGGGTAGCCGAGATCGCGGCCGGTGCCGTCTCGTCGCACGCGGGCGCCGACCGAGGCGCGGGCGTCGCGGCTGTACTTCCGGAGCTGCCGGCCGAACGTGGAGAGCTGGCCGCCGGTGCCGTGGAACGAGCCGTGGTGATGCGTCCTGCCGGTCTCGACCGCCATCCGGAGGTCCGCGGCGGTCCGGCCGGGGAACGTCGTCCAGCCGACGCCGATGGCCGCCGCCTCGTGGCTGTCGCTGTTGCCGACGGTCGGCAGGGCGTGATCCGCCGCGAACCGGACGACGCGGCCGTGCCACGGCCGGCCGAGCATCGTCGGGTTGAACGCCTCGATCGCGTCGGGGCGGACCCGCGGGTCCGGGTCGCTCAGCAGGCGGCGGAGGACGAAGCCCTGGGCGCACAGCGGGTACGGGACGAGCGGGTGGGCCGGGATCGCCAGGCCGCCCTGCTCGTGGATCGCCGCGATCGTCCAGCGGAGGCTGCGCAGCGGCCGGACCCGCTCCTCGAGGAACAGCCCCAGGAGATGGCCGCCGAGCGTCGAGACCTCCTCGCCGACGATCACGTCGGCCCGGTGGCCCAGCTCCCGCGCCATCGTCCGGGCGGCGACCGCGGCGTCGATCCGCTCGTGGTCGGTGATCGCGATCACGTCGAGCTGGGTGTTGCGCTCCACGTGGTCGAGGATCGTCGCGATCCCGTCGACGCCATCGGACGCGAGGCTGTGGATGTGGAGGTCGGCGCGGCCGAGGCGATCCGTCATCGGGCGGCCGCCTTCGTGGCCCCGGAGCCTCCCGCGGTCCCATCGTCGGGAGCCTCCCGCGTCGTCGCCCCGTCGCCGTCCGTCGCCAGGTCCGCCCAGATCGGGAAGAACGCACCCGACCACTGTTCCGGCGCGTCGGCGATCAGGTCCTCGAACGCGGCCGCGAGAGACGTCAGCGTCGCGGCGATCCGCTCCCGCCGGGTCCCCTCGGTCGCGACAGGCACGGGGATCAGTCGACCGGCGTAACGACCGCCGCCCAGCCGCCGGACGCCGACGGCCGCGATCCGCGCCCCGGTCTCGGTGGCGAGCAGGGCCGGCCCGATCGGGAACGGCGCCGGAGCCCCGAAGAACGGCACCTCGATCCCGCCGCCGGCGATGTCCCGATCGGCGACGATTCCGACGTAGCCGTCATCGCGAAGCGCCGCCTGGAGGGCTCGTCGCGCCTCGCGCAGCCCGACGACCCGCACGCCCATGGCGCCGCGCGTCTCCTCGAACCAGGCCTGGAGCGGCGGGTCGTCCACGGTCTCCATCGGCCCGACGAACGGCCGGCCGGACCGCGTCGCGAGATAGAGCGCGGGCAGCTCGATCGGGCCGAAGTGCGGGGACGAGAAGATCACCGGTCCGCCGTCGAACGCGGCCTCGACCGTCTCCGGCGTCTCGACGGCGACGCGGGTGTCGAGGATCGCCGGGGTGAGGCTCGGGACGCGGAGGATCTCGAGGTAGTAGCGGGCGTCGTGGCGGAAGGCGAGCCGCACGAGCCGTTCGAGCGCCTTCGGGTCGTGGGCGGCCGCCCGTGCCTTCGCCGGGCCGCGACCGCGGGCATCCAGCTCCGCGGCCACCCGGGCGAAGTTCCGCCGCGCCTGGGCCGCACGGGCCGGGGCGAGCCGGTACCAGAGCTCGCCGCCGGCGTTCGCCAGCGCGACCGCTCCTCGCTCCGGGAGATGGCCGGCCAGCCACGACGCGATGCGGACCGCCCGCACGCGCGCCCGCTGGACGAAGGTGCCGCGCCGGGGCGTCGGGTCGACCGCGTGCCCGGCCGCCGTCACGACGCGGCCAGCTCCCGTTCGGAGGCCTCGTCCGCCGGCGCGGATCCGCCGGCCGCCCGATCCGCCGGCCCGGAGCCGGAGCCGGCCTCGGCACCCGATCCGGAACCGCCGGCCAGCATCCGGGCCGCCCGGGCCTCCAGCTCGGCGGCCTCCTCGGCCGTCGCCGGCCAGATCGGCTTGAAGCTGTACCACTGCTCGGGGGCGGCGGCGAGGGTCGCCTCGAGGGCCTTCGCGATCTCCTGGGTCGCGCGCTGGACGTCCGCATCGGACGCGGACGCCACGTGGATCGTCGACGAGAACCCGATGTGGAACATCCCGTCCCGACCGCGCCGGATCGCGACCGGCAGGATCACCGAGCGCGTCTTGGCGGCAAGCGTGGCCGGCCCCGATGGCAGCGCGGTCCACTCCCCGAAGAGCCGGACCGGGACGCCGTCGGCTCGATAGCCCCAGTCGATCAGCAGGGCGAGCATCTCGCGGCGCCTGAGCACGCCGTAGATCTCGCGCAGGTTGCGCCACGGGATGATGTGGACGCCCCACGCCTCGCGGAGTCGCCGGAACCGTTCGAACATCTCGGGGAAGGACGAATCGTCGGCCACGACGCTGATCGGCCAGCCCCGGTTGGCGACCCCCGCCGCGACGGCCTCGTTGTTGCCGACATGCCCGAGGACGAAGATCAGCCCGCCCTCCGACGCGCGCCAGATCTCGTTGATCTGGTCCAGGTCGTCCTGGACGACACGCGCGATCGCCTCGTCCGGCGACAACGACTCGAGGCGCATCACCTCGACGAGATAGCGGGCGTATTCGCGGTAGGCCGCGAGCGCCAGCCTCCGGACGCGCGGATGGTCCGGCGGCAGGCCGGCGACCCGCGAGAAGTTCGCGTTCGACCAGGCCCGCTTGGCCGGCCAGAGGACGTAGCCGGCCTGGCTGCCCGTCCCGATGACCCAACGGGCCAGCGACGGCGGCACGTGGGCGACCACCCAGGCGGCCGTCGCGTAGGCGGCGACCGCCGTCTTCTCGAGGATCCTCGGGCCCTGCTCCCGCCGCCTGTGCGGAGCCTCCAGGCCCCTGCCCGCCGTCACCGCGTCGCGGCCGCGGCCTTCCTGGCGGCGGCCGAGGCGACCGGCGCCGCGGAGGCCAGCTTCCTCAGCTGGGCCTTCGTCAGGTTCTCGGTGCCGACGAGCGTCTCGTTGTCCTCGCCCCGGATGAACGCCTCCACCCGCTGGCGGGCGATGTCGTCGTGGATCTGGATCGGCGGCGACTTCATGAAGTAGCTCGACGGCGCGACGAGGGTGCCCTTCAGCCCTCGATCCAGGCCGAGCTTCAGGCAGCGGATCGCGTCGGTGATCACGCCGGCGGAGTTCGGGCTGTCCCAGACCTCCAGCTTCAGCTCCGCGTTCAGCGGGACGTCGCCGTAGGTCGTGCCCTCCATCCGGATGGAGCACCACTTGCGGTCCTGGAGCCACGGCACGTGGTCGCTGGGGCCCACATGGACGTTGTCGGCGTCCATCTCGTAGTCGAGCATCGACGTGACCGCATTGGTCTTCGAGATCTTCTTGGACTCCAGCCGCTCGCGCTCGAGCATGTTCAGGAAGTCCGTGTTGCCGCCGAAGTTCAGCTGGTACGTCCGGTCCAGGCGGACGCCACGGTCCATGAACAGCCGGGTCATCACGCGGTGGCTGATCGTCGCGCCGACCTGGCTCTTGATGTCGTCGCCGATGACCGGCAGGCCCTCCTCGGCGAACCGGCGTTGCCAGTACGGCTCGCGGCCGATGAACACCGGGATCGCGTTGATGAAGCCGACGCCGGCGCGGAGCGCCTGCTCCACGTACCACTTCGTGGCCTCCTCGGAGCCGACCGGGAGGTACGACACGACGAGGTCGACCTTCCGCTCCTTCAGGATCCCGACGACGTCGGCCGTGGGGCCGGGCGCCTTCTCGATGACCTGGCTCAGGTACTTGCCGAGGCCGTCGTGGGTCATCCCCCGCTCGACCTTGACGTCGAGCTTCGGGACCTGCTGGAAGACGTACGTGTTGTTCGGCTTCTGGTAGATCGCCTCGCCGAGGTCCTTGCCGACCTTGTTCCTGTCGACGTCGAAGGCGGCGACGAACTCGATGTCCCGGATGTGGTAGCCGCCGAGGTTGACGTGCATGAGCCCGGGGACGAACTCGTCGTCCTTCGCGTTCTCGTAGTAGTAGCGGCCCTGGACGAGGCTGCTGGCGCAGTTGCCGACGCCGACGATCGCGACCTGGATCTTCCGACCGGGCCGATGCCCGTTCGAGGCCGTCGCGCCGTTCGCCCCGTTGCCTCCGTTCGTGCTCACTGGTGCTCCTCCGGTAGGGGTTGCCGTGTGACGTGGACGATTCGCTGGATGACGGTGATGGTGGCGAGGACGGTGATCAGGCCGAGCGTGATGGCCAGCGCCGGACGGCCGCCGAACCAGTCGCCCCCGGCGGTCGGGTCGGGCGCCGAGATCCCGCCCATCAGGGCGGTGACGATCAGGCCGACGGTGAGGATGACGATCCGGATCTCGCGCGGCGCCAGGCCGACGTTGGCCATGCCCTTGCCCGGCGTGAACCCCTCGCTCTCCGACTTCGCCCGGGCGTAGCTGACCATGAACGCCGATACGACCGCGGTCGTGGTGAGGAACACGCCGGCGTCGAAGGTCGCCGCGACGCAGCCGACCCCGATCCCGATGTAGACGACGCCTTCGCCCCATCGGTCGAAGACGGAGTCCATGAACGCGCCGAGCCTCGAGGCCTTGCCGGTCGCCCGCGCGAGCGCGCCGTCGAAGAGGTCGAACACGCCGCCGAAGACGACGAGGAGGCCGGCCAGCAGCCAGCTCTGACCGGCCGCAGCGAGGCCCGCGAGGATCGCGATCCCGAAGCCGATCAGCGTCAGGGCGTTCGGGGTCAGGCCGGCCTTGCCGAACGCGAGGGCGATCGGGGTCATGGCGCCCCGGACGCGGGCTCGGGTCTCGGGGCTGACGAGCGAGCCCCTCACGAGGCTGCCCGCTCGCGCTGGAGCGCGCCGCCGATCCCGAGAACCGCTGCCTGGCGCGCCTCGAACTCCTCGAACGCTTCCGGCCGGAGTCGGCAGATCGTCTCCCGACCGGTCCGGCGGGTCGTGACGAGGCCGGCCGCGCGGAGCCGCCCGACATGCCAGGAGACGAGCGGCTGCGACAGGCCGACCGCGGCCACGAGGTCCGCGACCGCGGCGTCGCCGGCCGCGAGGACGCGGACGATCCGGAGGCGGTTCACGTCGGCCAGGGTCTTGTGGACCAGCCGGAGCTCGCGCAGCTCCTCGGGCTGAAGGACCGCGTTGGCGATCGTGCTGCGGACGTGGGCGCGGGAAGGGCTCAGCGGGAGGGCCTCCGGGTGCTCGTCGGCGATGCCTGCCGACCCGTCGGATCAATGCCGGTTTATATCAACGGCGGTTGATCCTAGGCGCCGCCGGCGGCCCGTGTCAACCCCGGCGTGTACCCTCCGGCCGTGACCCGCTTCAACGCGTGGAGCCTGCTCGCCGTCTTCGGGATCGGGGTCTTCCTCGCGGGCCTCGAGCTGATGATCACCGCGACGGCGCTGCCATCGATCCTGCTCGACATGGCAGCCACGGACCAGCTCGGCAAGCCGGCCTTCGCCGAGCTCCGGCATGCGTCCTGGATCGTCAACGGCTACCTGCTCGCCTACGTGGTCGCGATGCCGCTGGCCGGGCGCCTCGCCGACATCTGGGGCGCGCGGCGGCTGTTCCTGAGCGCCCTCATCGTGTTCATCCTCGGCTCGCTGGCCGCGGGCCGGGCCCAGTCGATCGACGAGCTGATCGCGGGCCGGATCCTCCAGGGGATCGGCGGCGGCGTGCTCGTGCCGGTCGGGACCGCCGCCGCGTCGCATCTGTTCGAAGGCGACGACCGACCGCGGGCGCTCGGGATCATCGGGGCCCTGACGTTCCTCGGGATGGCGGCCGGGCCGTTCCTCGGCGCGGCGATCCTCGGCGGGCTCGACGTGACGGGCGGGCTGCTCCGCGCCGGGATCGGCCCCGGCACCGCCCTCGCCGAGGCGCTGGCGCCGTCCTGGCGCTGGGTCTTCTACGTGAACGTCCCGATCGGGATCATCGCCCTGCTGATCGCCTGGGCCGCGTCGGCCGGCTGGGAGACGCCCCGCCGGCGGGTCCCGCTGGACATCGTCGGTGCGGTGATCTGGAGCGTCGCCCTGGCGGCGGGCCTCGGCGCGATCACGCTCATCGGCGTCGACGACCTCGGCGGGCCGAACCCGGTCGTCGTCGCGGCCGTGCTGACGGTCGTCGCCATCGGCGGCGTCCTCGTGACGATCGTCCGCGGCCTGCGCCGGCCGGACCCGTTCCTCGATCCGCGCCTCTTCTCGAGCCTGACCTTCTCCTCGGCGGCCCTCGTGTCCCTCCTCACCGGCTTCGCCTTCGCCACCGCGATCATCGGCGGGGCGGTGTTCGTCGACCGGGTCCTGTACGGCGGGCCGGACGACCAGCGCTTCGCCCTGGGCGCGCTTGCCGCGGCGACGGCGGTGGGCGCGCTCGTCAGCGGCTTCGCGGTCCGGGCGCTGTCGCTCCGCCTCGTGACCCTCGTTGGCCTGCTGCTCTCGGCCGTCACCCTGTTCCTGATGTCGCGCTGGACGCCGGACGTGGCAATTGGCTCGGTGGCGGCGCTCCTCGGCCTGTTCGGGCTGGGATTCGGGCTGACGGTCACGCCGCGGAGCACCGCGGCCGTCGAGTCCGCGGGGCGCGCGGCGTTCGGGATGGCGAGCGCGATCGTCACGGTGGCCCGGATGATCGGGATGGCGATCGGCGTGGCGATCCTGACGGCATATGGCTCGACACAGATCAACACGCTCTACGACCGGCTGTTCGCGGCCTCGAACCCGGACGGCTGGCGCGAGGTGATCCCGGCCGAGCTCCGCGAACGGCCGCTCCGCGACGGGCTCGTCGTCGAGGCGCTGGAGGCGTGGGCGGCCCGCGAGGCATCCTCGATCCTCGTCGGGATCTTCCTCGTCGCGGGCGTGGTCACGCTCGTGGCGATCCCGCCCGGCCTCGCGCTCGGCAAGCGCACGCGTAGACTCTCGACCGGGCGGACCGCGACGGACGCGGTGTCGGGCCCCGCAACGGAAGGGATCGCCTCCGCCGATGGCCGGGACGAGCTCGAGTCGCCCATCACCCTCTGAGGCCGATCCGCCATCGGCCGCCGCGAGCCCGACGTCCGATCTCGGTTCGACGTCGCCGGGCGCCGTCACGATCCTGGCCTGTCGCCGGGACGGCCAGGCGACGAAGTCGACGGACGTCACCGAGATCGAGGGCCTGATCGCGGACGCCGGGACCCGCCTCTGGATCGACCTCTCCTCGCCGAACGACGACGAGGTGAAGATCGTCGCCGACGCCCTCGGGCTCCATCCGTTGATCGCCGAGGACATCACGGAGCGCAACCAGCGTTCCAAGGTCGAGACGTTCGACCAGGACGTCGTCCACGTCGTCCTGTTCGCCCTCGAGTACGCCGGTGAAGCGACGGCCTCCGAGATCGACCTGGTCCTCGGCCCGCGGTTCCTGCTCAGCGTCCACGACGGGGTGCTCGGGGCGTCGAACACCGCGCCGCTCCGGTTCGGGGTCGAGCGGGCCCTCCAGAAGGGTCCGGACTTCCTGCTCTACGCCATCTCCGACGCGATCGTGGACAACTACTTCCCGGTCCTCGACCGGATCGGTGACGACATCGATGAGCTCCAGGACCGGACGATCGAGGGCGCTTCCGACTGGACGCTGCAGCGACTGTTCGCCATCAAGCGCGAGCTGGCGGCCCTGCGCCGGGCGACCTCCCCGGCGCGCGAGATCTTCGCCCAGCTGACCAATCGCGAGATCCCGGCGATCGACGAGTCGCACATCGTCTACTTCCGGGACGTCTACGACCACCTGATCCGGGTCACCGACGAGCTCGACAACGACCGGGACCTGGTTGCGGGCACGCTCGACATCTACGTCTCGATCGTGAACAACGACCTGTCCCGGATCATGAAGCGGCTGACCGGGGTCACGGTGATCCTCGCCGGGATCGGGGCCGTGGCCGGGATCTTCGGCATGAGCGAGGCCGGCACCGCCTTCGCCGGCGGCGAGCAGAACGGGTTCTGGCTGCTCACCGTGATGATCGTGCTCATCTCGGTCGGGGCGGCCTGGGTCCTCCACCGGGTCGACTGGATCTGAGCGTGCGCCGAGCGCTCGTCGTGGCGATCGCCCTGGTCGCGCTTGCCTCGTGCGATGTCGACCGCTCGCCGGCGGAGACCCCCGAGCCGATGGTGTTCCGGTCGGCCGGCAATGCCTTCGCGCTCGAGATCCGCTGACCGCCCCTCGTCCGAGCCGCCGATCGGTCGGCTCGGAGGCCGACGACGCAGGCGCCGCGTCAAACGCCGCCGTTCAGCCCGGCGGTCGCGGCTGCGTCAGGCGCAGCTCACCGGGTGCGGTGTCGGGTTGGCCGTCTTGTGGTCGGCCGGCAGCGTCAGCAGCGGCTCGGCGACGATCTGGGTCTTGCCCGGCGTGCCCTTCGGGCCCTCGGACGTCTGGAGCCAGAGCTGGTCGC
>DATBGP010000419.1:0-9780 GCA_036557925.1 Candidatus Limnocylindrales bacterium
ACGGCGGCACCGGAGCCGGCCCCGACGCCGGTCATGGACGAGGGGATCCCCGCCGCGGGCTGAGCTTTCCGCCGTGGGCTGAGCTCCCCGCCGCGGGCTGAATCGCCCAGGTCGGCGGCAAATCAGCAAGCGGCTGAAGCCTGACCGAGTCCTGGCCTCCCCCGCACGCTCATGGTTCACATACACGCGAAGCGGCATATTGCCCATGCCTCGACGCTTCCTTCGAGACGGGACTGAAACGCTGGCGCCGTATACCTCCCGAACCGAATCGTCGCGACCAGGACCGATCCCATCCGGGTGGTCGATGGCAAGGGTGCGGTGATCGCAGTCCAGGGACGCGAGGCGGATCAACTGAACGGTACGATCTCACCAACCGGGGTCACGGTCTGCGGCGTTGGCTGACGTGGTGCCGCGGGTCGAGAAGAGCGTTCCTCGAACCGCATCCAGCTCGAGATCAGGGAGCGCAGCGTAGAATCGCGCTCCTTGCGACAGGAGCCTGCCCGCCATGAAGATCTTCCTCGACACCGCCGACATCGACGAGATCCGGATCGTCGCCCGCTGGGGCGTGCTGGACGGTGTCACGACCAACCCGACCCTCTTCGCCAAGACCACCGGCCGCTCCTACGAGGACGTCCTCCAGGAGATCTGCTCGATCACCCCGGGCCCGGTGTCGGCAGAGGTCGTCGCCGAGGACGTCGAGGGGATGCTCAAGGAAGGGCGGGCGTTCGCGAAACTGGCCCCGAACATCTACGTCAAGGTCCCGATGTCCGAGGAGGGCCTCGAGGCGATGTCGCGCTTCGCCGACGAGGGGATCAAGACCAACTGCACCCTGATCTTCACTGCGAACCAGGGTCTGCTCGCGGCCAAGGCGGGTGCCTCGCTCCTGTCACCGTTCGTCGGCCGGCTGGACGACATCAACCAGGACGGCATGATCGTGATCCGCGAGCTGGTCGACATCGTGACGATCCACGAGCTGGACACCGAGGTCCTGGCGGCCTCGATCCGCAACCCGCTCCACATGACCCAGGCCGCGCTGGCCGGCGCCCATATCGCGACGCTGCCGTTCAAGGTCCTCCAGCAGATGGTCCACCACCCGCTCACGGACAAGGGCATCGTCCAGTTCCGCTCGGACTGGGACAAGGCCCGCCAGGCGCTCGAAGCGTCGAACGGGACCGGCAAGAAGGCCGCGGCGAAGGCTTCGGCCTGACCTCCGGTTCCGCTCCGATGCCGACCGAACGGGTTCGGTCGCCGGGGTGAGCGGTCGGCGCGGCAGCAGCCGGCCGACCTGCGGCCGGGGAATCCGGACCGCCGTCGTCCGGACCGATCAGCGCTACCTCGCGGACGCCGGCCGGCGCCTGGAGGAGCTGACCGTCCACGGCTCCTTCGCGGAGGCGCTGGCCTTCGTCAGCGGCTACGACGCCGCACGCGCGAGCTCCTACCTGGCCGGGTTCCAGCGGTGGCTGGTCGAACGGATGAGCGCGCCCTCGACCGCGTCGATCCATGACCTGGTGCTCGCCGAGGCGGGCGTCCCCGTCGGCGACGAGCTCCCGGCCGCCGACGACCGGCGCGCCACCGAGCGCCTGTTCGACCTGCTCGACGAGTACCTCGAGACGAGGGGCTGAGTCGGCCCGGGTTGCGCGCTCGCTCGATGTGACGGGCGAGCCGAACGGGGCTGAACGTCACGGCGAGCCGGAGTCGCACCCAACGGGCCGAGACGCGGCCGGCCGGTAGGCATGTCATCATCGATCATCGATGACTCTCGACGCCGGCCCCCAGGCGGCGCCGAGGCTCGCGACGACCGACGCCGACCGAGCCGACCGAATCGACCGACGCCGATCGACGACCGACGCGACCACGGTGCAGATGCTGGAGGGCCAGCCGGTGGCAGCCACGGAGGAGATCCTCGACCGGTTCCTCGGGGACGAGTCGTTCCCGGTGAGCTGGGCGTCCGAGACCGAGAAGGACTTCTTCTGGGTCTACGACGACCTCCACATCCCCCACCCGGTCAGCCCGATGTTCTTCGACATCGGTGGCTGGTGGCTGAGCTGCGACCACATGTTCCGCCGGTTCGGCACGCCATTCGCCGTCGACTGGCTGGCGAAGAACGTCAACGGCTACGTCTACACGACCGCCATCCCGGCCGACCCGGGCCTCCGGATCGAGGGAACCGAGTACAGCTCGAGCTACACGGCACGCGTCCCTCGCGACGACGCCTTCGCGTCCGGCATGGGCGCCTACCTCGACACCGTCCTCCCGGTCTACGGCGAGCACTTCGCCGATTGGTGGCGCGATCGGCTGGTCCCGGAGATGCAGCGGAACTTCGCCTACCTCGAGGAGCGCCTCGATGCCGCGGACGGGATGTCGCTGGCCGAGACGGCAACCCTGCTCGAAGACGCGATCGACATCCACGACCGGCACTGGAAGATCCACTGGATGCTGAACTTCGCCCAGCTCTCGGCGACACTGAGTCTCCGGGCCGTGATGGAGCAGACGCGCGGGTCGGCGGACGAGGAGCTGCTGGGCCGGCTGCAGAACTCCGCCTCGGACCGGAACTGGGACTCGATCGAAGCCCTGTGGCGGATGAAGAACGAGGTCCGCGACGACGCCGAGCTCCGGGCGGCCTTCGGGGCCGGCGACGCGGAGGCGATCGCGGATGCGCTGCGCGGGAGCGACCGGGGACGGCGGTTCATCGCCGAGCGGATCGAGCCGTACCAGCGGGAGTTCGGCTGGCACGCGGTCTGGAGCCACGAGTTCGTCTTCCCGACGGTCCGCGAGCAGATGGAGCCCGTCCTCGACCTCGTGAAGGGCTACCTCGACACGGACTACGACTTCCCGAAGGCGATCGAGGCGATGCGCCGCGACATCGCGGCGGCGTCCGAGGAGATCCTCGCGGGCCTCGAGGGGCACGCGCTCGAGACGATGCGCGCGGCGAACGCGACGAACCTCCGGATGGCGCCGCTCACGCCGGACCACCACTTCTACATCGACCAGGGGGCGAACGCCCACGTCCGCCTGGTCCTGCTCGCGATCGGGCGGAAGCTCGCGGAAGCCGGCCGGCTCGACCAGCCCGACGACGTCCTCTTCCTCCGCTACAACGAGCTCCGGATGCTGATCGGCGATGCGTCCGCGATCGAAGCGAGGGCGCTGGTCGCCCGGCGGCGCGCCGAGCGCGAGGCGTCGAAGGCGCTCCACCCGCCGAACTGGATCGGGACGGCGACGCCGTCGCAGCTCGCCTTCCCCTATCTCGTGAACTGGGGCTACCCCGAGCGCTTCCACCAAGGCCGGCCGAAGCCCGAGGGACCCGTGACCGGCATCGCGGCGTCGCCTGGATCGGTGGAGGGCATCGCCCGGGTCGTGATGACCGTCGACGAGTTCGACGACGTCGCCGAGGGCGACATCCTCGTCTGCCAGATGACGAACCCGGCCTGGGTCGTCCTGTTCACGAAGATCGCAGGCCTTGTCACCGACACCGGCGGCACCACCTCCCATCCCGCGGTCCTCTCCCGGGAGTTCGGCATCCCCGCCGTGGTCGGGACGAGCGTGGCCACGAAGCGGATCCGGACGGGCGACCGAATCCGGGTCGACGGTTCGGCAGGCTCGGTCGAGGTGCTCGAGGCGGCCGGTTCCGATTCGGCGGCTACTCCGCCGGGCGCCGCCACGCCGATCGGCACGTAGGCGATGGTCGAGCCCGGCCAGCTCCTCGCCCGCAGCGTCCTCGCCGACCAGGTCAAGGACCGGCTCCTCGAGGGCATCCTCAGCGGCCGGTACGGGCCGGACTCACGGATCGTCGAGACCCAGGTGGCCCGCGAGCTCGGCACGAGCCAGGCTCCGGTGCGCGAGGCGCTTCGCGGCCTGGAGGCTCTGGGCGTCGTGGAGATCACGCCGTTCCGCGGCGCCCGCGTCCGTCGCTCCACGAAGGCCGAGCTCCTGGAGGGCTACGACGTCCGGGCGGCGCTCGAAGCCCTCGGCGCACGCATGGCCGTGCCTCGATTGACCGAGGACGACCTCGTCGAGCTGACCGCAGCCGTCGAGGAGATGCAGGCCTGCGCCCGGGCCGGCGATGGCCACGGCGTTGCCGAGGCGGACGCCCGCTTCCACGCCCTGATCGTCGACGCCTCCGGGAACGCCACCCTCGCCCGGGTCTGGCGCGGGCTCCAGCCGATCTCCCGGACCTATGTCACGCTCGCCGCACCCGGCGGCGACCCGCAGTGGTCGGCGGACCTCCATCCGCCGATCCTCGCGGCGCTCCGCCGTCGCAACGTCGGCGAGGTGGTCGCGGCCCTGATCGACCACTTCGAGGAGGTCCGGACGAACCTGGCCGAGCGCCTGCCCGATCCCGCGGACGAGGAGCCGCCCTCCGCCGCGATCCCGGTCGACGGCCCGGCCGCCATGGCTGCCAGCGCATCCGCCATCGAAAGGACCCGATGAACGCCCTCTCCAGCGCCACCCTCCAGCTGTCCGAGGAGATGTCGGCCGGATCCGCCCGACTCCGCGTCGACGTCTACGGCGACGAGCCGCGCGAGCACGTCCTCGACGACCTGAGCTTCCTGAACTACCGGCTCGCCGACGTCCGGATCTCGCCCGGGGTGACCCTGCCGGAGGCGGACATCGTGTGGCGCCAGGACGGCGAGAAGGCGATCGCCTACGACGGCCGCCGGATGACGTTCACGGGGCCCTGGCCGGCCGGCCCAATCCAGAAGGTCGTCGTCACGATGCTCGCCCTCCGGATGGAGGCGCAGGGCCTCCACCCGTTCCATTCGTCGGCCGTCCGCTATCGCGGGAAGACCGTCCTGTTCCTCGGGGGCGAGTCGAACCACGGCAAGTCGATGGGCCAGATTGAGGCCTGCCGGCGAGGCGCCGCCCTCGTCTCCACCGAGACGACGGTGATCGACGAGGACGCCCGGGCGGTGATGGGCTCGAAGTCGGTCTTCCTGAAGAAGCGGACCGAAGGCACGGAGCGGGCCGACAAGGCCGGCGCCGAGCGTGGCGTCGAGAAGTTCTTCGGCGACATGCCGTCGTGGGAGCTCTTCGAGGAGCCCGGCGTCGTCGACGTCGTGGTCGTGCCGGCGATCGACGGCAACTACGAGCCGAGCCTCGCCGAGATGATCCCGTTCGAGCGTCAGTTCCAGACGCTCCATTCCCTCCAGAACTACTTCCTGCTGAACGAGCTCCTCGCGCCGGGGATCGCGATGCCCCTGGTGGACACCGATGCGCTCCGCGGGCGACGGTCGGGCTTCGTGGAGCGGTTCGCGGACCGGCCCTACTACTTCGTCCGGGCGGCGACCCCCCAGGTCCTGCTCGACGAGGTCGACAAGGTCCTCTGAGGCGCCGACCGGCCGATGCGACCCTTCGCGTACGAGCGCCCCACGGCCCTGCGCGACGTCGTCGGGCTGCTCGGCGAGCACGGCTCCGGGGCGCGGCTGCTGGCCGGCGGGACCGACCTGATCATCCGGCTGCGGGACGGCTCGCTCCGCCCGGACGTCGTCGTCGACGTGAAGCGGGTCGCCGAGCTCGACGGGGAGATCCGCGAGGCCGGCGCCCGCGTCCGGTTCGGGGCGTTGACGACGATGACCGACATCGTCGCGAGCGCGCGCGTGCGCCGCGACTACCCGGCCCTGGCGGAGGCGGCGCTCTTCGTCGGCTCGGTCCAGATCCGGAACCGGGCGACGCTCGCCGGCAACATGTGCAACGCCTCGCCGGCGGCGGACACGGCGCCCGCGCTCCTCGTGTACGGGGCGGAGATCGTGGCTCGCGGTCCGGGTGGCAGCCGACGGCTGCCGCTGGACGCCTTCTTCGTCCGTTCCGGCGAGACGACCCTGAACCCGGGCGAGCTCGTGGAGGCGATCGAGCTGCCCGTGCCCGATGGGCCACGGGGATCCGTCCACCTGCGGCGGACCCGGCGGCGCGGCCACGATCTCGCGTCGGTGACGATGGCCGTGAGCGTCGGGCGGGATGGCAGGACGCGCCTGGCATACGGGAGCGTCGGTCCGCGGCCGGTGGTCGTCGTGGACGATTCCGGCACGCTCGCCGATCCGGCCGCTCCCGAGGACGCGAAGCGCGAGCGCCTGGACACCCTGTTCGCGGACGCCCGACCCTCGCCGACGTCGATGCGGGCCAGTCCCGAGTACCGCCTGGCGATGCTCCGGGTCCTCGGTCTGCGGGGCGTGACGACCGCCGTCGACCGCCTGGCCGGCGCCCGATGACGGAGCCGCTTCCGATCGAGCTCACGGTCAACGGCCGTGACCGTCGCGTCGAGGTGCTTCCGCACCACACGCTCCTCCAGGCGCTGCGCGAGGATCTCGGCCTGACCGGGACGAAGGAGTGCTGTCTCGTCGGGGAGTGCGGGGCGTGCACGGTCCTCGTCGATGGGCGGAGCGTGGACTCCTGCCTGATGCTCGCCGCCGAGGCCGACGGGTCGGTCGTCCTGACGGTCGAGGGGCTGGCGACGGGCGGCGAGCTGAGCCCGCTCCAGCAGGCGTTCCTCGACACGAGCGCCGCCCAATGCGGCTTCTGCATCCCCGGCCAGCTGCTCTCGGCGCAGGCGCTGCTCGCGGAGGTCCCGCACCCGACCCGGGCGCAGATCGAAGAAGGCCTCGCCGGCAACCTCTGCCGGTGCGCAGGCTACGAGCAGATCATCGAGGCGGTCCGGGCGGCGGCGGCCGGAGCAGCGGAAGCGCCAGCCATCCCGCCTGCGGTCGGCGATCGCGCCGCGATCCCGGACGCGACGGTCGCGCCCCAGTGAGGGCCACCGCCGCCGCCGTCGGCGATTCACCTGCCCGAAGCGGCGGCCGCGAGCGCGTGACCGGCAGCCAGGGCTACGTCGCGGACCTGCCCCACGACGACGTCCTCCACGTGAAGCTCGTCGCGCTCGACGTCGCGCGGGCCCGGATCGGCCGGATCGAGACCTCGGGCGCGCTGGCGGTGCCGGGCGTGCTCGCCGTCCTCACGCCCGCCGACCTGCCGGACCCGATGCCCCGCTTCGGCCCGCAGCGGCGCGACCGCCCCGTCCTCGCGGTCGGCGAGACGAAGTACCACGGCGAGCCCGTCGCCGCCGTCGCCGCCGAGACCCTCGACGCCGCCGAGGAGGCGGCCGCCCAGGTCCGGGTCGCGTTCGAGGAGCTGCCCGCGCTCCATTCGATCGAGGCGGCGCTGGCGGCGGACGCATCGCTCGTCCAGGACCCATCGCTCCGGCCGGGCGACCCGTGCGCGGCCACGAACATCCTCCACGACCATCACTACGGCTGGGGCGACGTGGAGGCGGCGGCCGGCGACGCGGAGGTCGTCGTGGAGGGCAGGTACGACTTCCCGATGGTCACCCAGTTCGCCATCGAACCGCATGCGTTCATGGCCGCTCCGGACGGCGACGGCATCGTGGTCTGGAGCGCGATCCAGCATCCCTACTGGCTCCAGCGGGTCGTCGCGGATCTGCTGGCCCTGCCGCTGTCGAAGGTCCGTGTCATCGCGCCGGATCCGGGGGGCGCATTCGGCGGAAAGCAGCATGCGAAGTACGAACCGCTGCTCGCGTTCCTGGCCCGGGCAACCGGTCGCCGGGTCCGGCTCGTCCTGACCCTCGAGGAGACGTTCCAGGCCGTCCGGCGCGGTGCGTCGAGCGTGCACGTCCGATCCGGCTTCCGCCGCGACGGGACCCTCGTCTTCCGGGACATCGAGGCCGACTACCTGATCGGGGCATACGCCGACATCGCCGATCGGACGGTCGCGAAGGGCAGCTATACCTCGAACGGGCCGTATCGCGTCCCGAACGTCCGGATCCACGCCCGGAGCGTCCTGTCCCACACGGTGCCGTCCACGGCGTTCCGCGGATTCGGCAATCCCCAGCAGATCTGGGCGGTCGAATCGAACATGAACGAGGCGGCCGAGCAGCTGGGCATCGACCCGCTCGATCTTCGTCTTCGCAACCTCGCGGGTCCCGGCGAGGCGTTCATCCCGCACGACACATCGGCCGACGGCGACTGGGCCCAGGCCGTCGGGCGCGCCGCGGAGCTGATCGACTGGGGCGGTCCGAGGCCTGCGGGTCGCGGCCGCGGCATCGCCGTCGGGCTGAAATCCGGCCCGACGACCGGCCTCTCCTACGCGACGGTCCGGCTCCTCGTCGACGGCAGCGTCGTCGTCAACGCCGGCACATCGGACATGGGCCAGGGCGCCCGGACCATCTTCGCCCAGATCGCGGCCGATGAGCTGGGCGCGCCGGTCGACTGGGTCACCGTGGTCATGGGCGACACCGCGGTCGTGCCCTACGACCAGCAGACCTCGGCGAGCCGGTCGTCGGTCCTGATGGGGAATGCCGTGCTCGCGGCGTGTCGCGACGTCCAGTCGAAGGTCCGGGCGATGGCGGCCTCGGCCGAGGGTGTCGACCAGGCGGCGATCGTGGTTGATCGCGGCGAGGTCCGGCTGCCGGACGGTCGGATCCTGCCGATCCGCGATGCGGTGGCCCGCGGACTCGGTCGCCTCGGCGGCGAGGTGATGGGCATCGGCGAGTCCCGCAAGGAGGCCGAGCCGGACCATCCCCTCGGCGGCACGTCGGCGTTCTACGAGTTCAACTGCACCGCGGTCGAGGTCGAGGTGGATCGGGAGACCGGCGACGTCGCGTTGACGCGGCACGTCACCGTGTCGGACGTGGGGAAGGCCCTCCACCCCGGGCAGGTCCGCGGCCAGGATGAGGGCGCGGCGATCATGGGTCTCGGCCACACGCTGATGGAGCACTACATCCTCGACGAGGGCGGGCGGATCCGGAACCTCGGGGCGATCGACTACCGGATCCCGACGACGATGGACCTGCCCGCCCGGATGGAGAGCGACGCGATCGAGAACGCCGACGGACCCGGGCCGTACGGCGCCAAGGGCATGAGCGAGGGGGCGCTGCTGCCGGTGTCGCCGGCGGTCGCCGCGGCCGTCCACGACGCGACCGGCGTCTGGATCCGGGACCTGCCGCTGTCGCCGGAACGGGTGTGGCACGCGCTCCAGGAAGCGACCGCGGAGGCGGCCGACCGGTGACCTGGGCCTTCGGCCTCGACCACGACCACGGGCTCCCGCCATACGAGGTGCTCGCGCTGGTCGGCGGGAAGGCGGCCAATCTCGGGGTGATGCTCGGACCGGAGCTCCGGCTCCCGGTCCCGCCCGGCTTCGTCGTCACGACCGAGGCGTGCCGCGCCGACCTCGCGGACGGCTGGCCGGACGGTCTCGACGACGAGCTCCGCGCGCGGATGTCCGACGTCGAGACGGCGGTCGGGCGACGGTTCGGCGATGCCGAGGATCCGCTCCTGGTCAGCGTCCGATCCGGCGCCCCGGTCTCGATGCCCGGGATGATGGACACGATCCTGGACCTGGGGCTGACCGAGGCTTCGACTGCCGGCCTCGCGGCTGCCACCGGCGACGCCGAGTTCGCCGCCGACTGCCGCCGCCGGTTCGTCGCGATGTTCCGCGACATCGTCGGCACCGAGCCGCCCGAGGATCCGTGGGCGCAGCTCCGGGTCGCGGTCGAGGCTGTCTTCCGCTCCTGGAACAGCGATCGTGCGAAGGCGTACCGGGCGAAGGAGGGCATCCCGGAGGACCTCGGAACCGCCGTCACCGTCCAGGCGATGGTGTTCGGCAATCGCGGCGCCGACTCCGCGACCGGTGTCGCCTTCACCCGCAACCCGGCCACCGGCGAGCCGAGCCTGTACGGCGACGTCCTGTTCGACGCCCAGGGAGAGGACGTCGTGGCCGGCACCCACGCGACGGATCCGATCGCCCGCCTCGACGAACGACTCCCGACCGTGGCCG
>DATBGP010000420.1:0-8785 GCA_036557925.1 Candidatus Limnocylindrales bacterium
GAACGTCGCCCCGACCCCCACGATGATCACGGTCTGGGCCACGGCGATGAGCAGCCGCATCAGGACGTTGCTGCCGACCAGCTGCCACCGCCGCAGCGGCGTCGCCTGGAGGCGCTTGAGGATCAGCTTCTGGCGATCGGCGACCAGCGGGATCGCCGCGAAGACGCCGACCTGCATCAGGGACATGCCGAGGATCGACGGGACCAGGTAGGAGATGAACGACAGGTCGTTCGTCTGGATCGCCTGGAACGCCGGCTCGACCGCCGGGGGCACGCCGGCCGCGGCCTGGTTCACCGCCGCGAGGACGAAGCCGACCATCTGGCGGGTCGCGCCGTCGGCAGAGCTCTGGCTCGGGTCGGTGAAGACGGTGACCGTCGCCGGGGCGGTCCTCGCCGCGACGGTGTCTCCGAAGCCCTTCGGCACGACGATCACGGCCGACAGCTGGCCGTCCTTCATCTTCGCCTGGAGCTCGTCCTCTGGCCCGGTCTCGAGCTTCACCCCGTTCACGGCGTCGAACGCGGCCGCGAGTCGCTGCGACGCGTCGGTGCCGTCGAGGTCGGCGAAGCCGATCGTCCGGTCGTTGTTGCCGCCGGAGAAGATCGAGCCGAACAGGACGACGAAGATCAGCGGGAAGGCGAGCGTCCAGAAGAGCGCCGCACGGTCGCGCGTGAAGCTCTTGATGTTCGCCTGGGTCAGGAGCAGCAGCGCGCGCATCGACCGGTCAGTCCCGCAGCGCCCGGCCGGTCAGGTCGAGGAACACGTCCTCGAGCGTCGCCCGGCGGATCCCGAGGTTCGAGGGCTCCACGCCCAGCGACTCCGCGGCCGCGAGGATGCCCCCGATCGTTGCCGCAACATCGCCCGTGTAGACGAGGACCTCGCCCTCCTCGCGCTTGACCGAGGTGACCCCGGGCATCGCCTGGAGCTGGCTGTCGCCGAGCCCGTCGATCGCGTCGAACCGGACCGCCCGCTCCCTGAACCGACGACTGACGAGCTCCTCGACCGTGCCCTCCTCGAGGATCTTCCCGTGGTCCATGATCGCGACCCGGTCGCACAGGACCTCGGCCTCCTCGAGGTAGTGGGTCGTGAGGAGGACGGTGTGACCGGCGGTCCTCAG
This sequence comes from Candidatus Limnocylindrales bacterium, assembly GCA_036557925.1. GTDB lineage: Bacteria > Chloroflexota > Limnocylindria > Limnocylindrales > CSP1-4 > CF-46. The sequence goes on from DATBGP010000420.1 coordinate 1,115, forward strand.
CCCCTCGATCACGTCCCAGAGCGCGCGCCGCGCGGCCGGGTCCATGCCGGTCGTCGGCTCGTCGAGGAAGACGAGCTCCGGGTCGTTGACGAGCGCGAGGGCGACCGACAGCCGCTGGCGCTGACCGCCCGACAGGTTCTGGGTCCGCGTCGTGCGCTTCTCGCCGAGGTCCATCAGCTCGATCAAGTCGGCGGGCGCGCGTCCGGAGGGGTAGAAGCCGCGGAACAGCGCCAGCAGCTCCTCCACCGTGAGCTTCGGATAGAGCGCGGCGGTCTGGAGCGAGACGCCGATCCGGGCCCGCAGGTCGTCGGCGTTGCGCACGGGGTCGATGCCGAGGACGCGGACCTCTCCGGCGTCGGGCTGGCGGAGCCCCTCCAGGACCTCGACCGTCGTGGTCTTGCCGGCCCCGTTGGGACCGAGCAGCCCGAAGATGGAACCGGCCCGGACCTCGAAGCTGACCCCGTCGACGGCGCGCGTCTCGCCGTAGGTCTTCTGCAGGCCCTCGACGCGGATGACGGGATCCGCGATGGTCCCCGATGCCTGGCTCACTCCGGGGATGGTGACACGTTCCGGGCGACGTCGTCCCGGTTCGCATCGACGAGCTCGTCGCGGAACGAGCCGACCTCCAGGACGTCGACGTCGGCCGGATCGAGGGCGTCCGTCGGGTCGTCCCGTCGGCGCGTCTCGGGCGCCGGGGCGCCCAGGTCCAGGTAAGCCTCGATCGCGGCGGGCAGCCCCACGTCGTAGCCGACCTCCTCGGAGAGGTACCACTTCTCCTCGAGGACGTCGCAGTAGGCCTGGACCAGATCGCGATCGGGGCCCACGGCCTCGGCGATCCGGGCGAGCGTCGGCCGGTACACGTCGCGCAGCCAGCTAGCGGCGGCCTGCTCCGGCGGCACCTGGAGGCCCTCCCACGCCGAGCATGCCTCGTACTCGCGGAGGTCGTTCAGAAGCAGTCGGGCCTGGCCCTCCATCGCCCGGATCCGCGTCCGCCGCTCCAGCTCCCGGGCGTGGAAGCGCCGGGTCGTGATCCCCATCCGGAGCCGGACGCGGCCCTCCGGCACGTCCGGGTCGACGTCCAGGTCGACGGAGTAGCCGAGGTCGTTGAGCTTCCGCACGCGGCTCCGGATCGCCTGGCGATCCTCCGGATGGAGGACGGGCTCGTCGTGGATGAGCGTCCAGAGCTGCGAGTAGCGCTCCCGGACGCGCTCGGCCGCCGCGATCGCGTCGTCAGCGCCCTCGTTCCAGCCCTGCATCGCCGACAGGTCGGCCAGCCCGAAGGCGACGTTCTCGACGAGGATCTCCAGGTCGTAGGCCCGCTGCCCGTCCGACAGCGCCGGGAAGACCTCGCTGGTCTCGGCGTCGACGAGATAGGCCTTGATCCGGTCGCCGTCGCGGCGGAACAGGGTGTTCGCGAGCGAGCAGTCGCCCCAGAACACGCCCGAGCGGTGGAGGTCCACGAGAAGGAACGCCATCGCATCGAGCAGCCGGTCGCGGTAGGCCACGCTCGTCGGCGGCAGCCGCATCATCAATCGCCGGTACTGGAGCGAGTGCGGCAGGAACTTCGTGACGAGGATCGCCCGGTCCGCCGACGGGTCCTCGGCCACGCCGGCCGCCTCGACGGTCGGGAGGCGCAGGTTCTCGAGGTGGAGGAGGACCTGGTACTCGCGCCGGGCGGGATCGAGCGGCTCCTCCTTCAGCGCGTAGAGGACGTTGCCGGAGGCCAGGAACCGGACGAGGTGCCGCGAGGGCCCCACCGGCACGAACCGGAAGTCCAGCACGTCCGACGGCCAGTCGGCGAGTGGCTGCTCCCAGGGGAGGTCGACCAGGTCGATCGCGGGGTCGCGGAGGCGGAGACGCGGGAAGCGCGCGAAGGCAGCGGTGGACACGATCGCGTCGCCGGGCCCGGGCTCAGAGCCGCTTGCGGAGGTAGGCGGCAACCGTGCCGTCGTAACCGAGCTCCTCGTAGAGCCGCTTCGCGTCCGGGCGGTGGTGGCCGGCGGTGACCTCGGCGAACGCGGCGCCGATCTCCGCCCCGACCTGCTCCGCCGCCTCCATCAGGAGCCGGCCGATCCCTCGCTCCCGGACGCCGGCGTCCACGACGAGGGCCATCACCCGGAGCACGCGATCGGAGTGCTCGAACCGCGGCAGCGCGTGGACCGCGACGAACCCGAGCACCTCCCCGTCGTGGTCGGCGACGAGGACCCGGGAATGGGGCGAGTCGTATCGACCGAGACGCTCGACGATGTCGCTGGGGCCGGCGGGATAGCCCTCGTCCGTGAACAGGGCGGCGATCCGGTCCGCATCGGCGGGCGTCGCCGGACGGACGTCGACGGGGTGACGGTCGGTCATGGCGGCGATGGTAGCGCCCGCCGTTCGACGACGATCAGGTGCGGCCCGGTGACGGGCCGGACGAGAACGAGCACCGACCGGCCGAACGGACCGCTCTCCACCCGGGTCAGCGGGACCCCGGCGGCAGCGGCTCGGGCGCGGAAGGCATCCAGATCGTCGGCGTCGGCGAGCGCGAGATAGCGGCCTACCTCTCCTTCGCCGTGGCGGGCCAGCGTGGCGCTCAGGCGGCCCTCCGTGGCCGGCTCGGCGAGGGCGATCGGGCCATCGGGCGTGCCGACCGCGAGAACGAGGGCACCGAGCAGCGGCTCCGGAGCGGCCGTCGCGGCCTCGCCGGGATCGCGGCCCAGGTCGCGGAGGACGCGCTCCATCTCGACGGTCGCCACGATCGGCGCGATCGGGGGGAGCCCGGCGAGGATGGGCGGCTCGCCGGGCTCGGCGTCGTCCAGGAGCTGCTCGAACGCCGGCTCGTCGGTCACGAGCGAAGGAGCAGGTCCGGGTTCAGCCCGCCGACCTGCTCGAACCCGAGCGAGCGGTAGAGGCGCTGGGCGACCTCGTTCTCCTCGAACACGCCGAGGTAGATCCAGCGGCTTCGGTCGCGCAGGCCGTCCGCCACCGCGAGCGCCGTCACGAGCCGGCCCAGCCCGAGGCCGCGGAACGCCGGCGCCGTCCCGATCGACGAGAGGTAGCTTCCGCCGGCGAACGTCGTCCGTCGCGCCACCGCCGCCGGCTCGCCGTCGACGCGGACGAGGATCGCGTGGTAGGCGTCCGTCGAGAGGCCCATCACCGTCTCGAGCTCGATCGCGATCCGCCGCTCCGGCTCCACCGCGAACGACGCGACGAGGACCTCGGTCATCGCCTGGGCCGCGTCCTGCGCCGGGTCGCCGACGAGCCGGTGCAGCCGCTCGACCGAGACGTGGCGGCCGTCGGCATCGGGCGGGCGCGTCGCCTCGGCCACGTCGCGGTCCGGATCGAACGCCATCATCAGTCCGCCGCCGTGGTCCTCGAACCCGAACGCGAGCAGCCGCTGCACGAGGTCGGCGGGCTGGTCGAACGGCGGGAAGGCCCAGACGTGGGGGATCCGGTCGAGGCCCGCGAACAGGGCGAGCACCTCGGTCAGGCGCCGGTCGAACGCCGCGGTCTCGGCCGGCCAGACGATCCCGGCGATCCGGTTCCAGAAGGGCTCACGATCCGTCGGGTCGTGGAGGAGCCACGCGTCGCCCAGGTCGCGGACCTCGCGACCCGTGAGCGCATGGGCCCGGGCCTCGTGCCAGGCGAGCCATCGGACGTCCGCCGCGGTGATGTCCGCGGGACGTCGTCTCCCCTCCGGGGCGGCAGGCAGGGGCGGGCCGTCGGCGACCATGCCCGAACGATACCCGCGGGAAACCGGAGCGACGGGGCGGTCGTAGCATCGAGCAAGTGCCCGCTCGATCGGCCCCATCCCGCCGATCGACCTTCCTTCGGAGGACCTGACATGCGACGACTCGCGCTGCTGCCGACCGTGGCAGCCCTGCTCACCCTGGTCGCCTGTTCCGGCAGCAGCTCGTCCACGCCGGCCGCGACGGCCGCCGGGGGCGCTGCCTCGGCGCCGGCCGCGTCACCGGCGGCGGCCGGCAGCGGCAGTGGTGGCGGTGCCCTGGCGTGCGCCACAGCCGACGCCGGAGCGACCGCGACGGCGACGGTCACGGTCAAGGACTTCCAGTTCTCGCCGCAGCCGGTGCAGGCCAAGGTCGGCGACGTGATCGCCTGGTCGAACCAGGATACGGCGCAGCACAGCGCCACGATGGACGACGGCTCCTGCGATACGAAGCCGATCGACCCGGGCAAGACCGCGCTGCTGACGTTCACGGCGGCCGGGACCTACACGTACCACTGCTCGGTCCACCCGGCCACGATGAAGGACTTCACGGTCGTCGTGCAGTAGCGCGAGCCTCCGGACTCGGCGCCCCAGCAGGGGCTAGGCGGTCCGGTTGGCCACGAAGAGCGTCGCCCCCGACAGCAGGTCGATGACCGTCGGCGCCGGCAGGCCGGCGCTCCCGAAGATGTCGACGTACCCGGCGTGGGTCTGCATCCTCGTGCCCTGGTAGAGCTCGTCCACCTGGATGCCCCAGAGCAGCTCCGCCTGGAGGGTCTGGCCGTCGGCCGGATCCTCCGGCAGGCACCACTCCAGGACGACGAGCCGCCCGCCGGGCGCGACCGCCGCCCACGATGCCCGCAGCGACCCGACCGGGTCGACGAGCTCGTGGAGGGCGTCCTGGAGGTAGACGAGGTCGAACTGATCGCGGAAGGGCATGTCCGGGATCGTCCGCGGCTCGATCCGGATCCGCTGGCCCAAGCCGGCCTCGCTCACGTGGCGCATCGCCCGCGCGACGGAATCCGGCTCGTACTCGACGCCGACGAGCTCGACCGTCGGGAACCGCCGGGCGATGGCGATCAGCCATTTGCCGCCGCCACAGGCCACGTCGAGGACCCGGGCGCCCCGACTGAGGGTCGCGACGAGCTCCGGCAGCTCGGCGAGGCCCTCCTGGAAGAACACGGCGATGTCCTGGACCGTCACGGACTCGATCGCCCGGTGGAACCGCGGCGGACGCTCGTCGATCGTCCGTCCCGTCCGGAAGAACTCGGTCAGGCCGGCGTAGTCGAGGCTCGAGACGACCGCCACGACGAACTGGCCGCCGAGGTACTCGGGCTGGGTGTCGTCGAGGAGGACCGAGACGACGTCCTCCCCGAGCCTCGCCCGGCCGCCTTCGTCGAGCGCCACGAGGTCGCCGGCGTGGGCGGCCCGGACCCATGTCCGCACGGGGTCGGGTCGGCAGCCGGTCGCGGCGGCCAGGGCGTCGGGATCGATGCCGGCCTCGCCCGTCTGGCGGATGGCCTCGAAGAGGCCGAGCTCCAGGCCGAGGTAGATGACCCAGCTCTGGTAGAAGCCGCCGACGCTGGCGGCGAGCTCCTCGAAGCGGTCGCGCCGTCCCATCGCCGGATTGTCGCATGGCTGCCCGGCCGGTCCGGGGTGGCGAACACGAACGAACCCCGGCCTCGCGCGGCGCCGGACATGACGAACGCCGCCCCTCGCGGGGCGGCGTTCGCGGCTCTCGGGAGCGCGCCGGGTCAGGAGGCGCGGAACCCGTGGGCGGGGATGCCGGTCGGGACCAGGTGCCGGCCGGTGTTCGTGTGGTCGACCTGCGGGATGGCCTTCGCAGCCGGAACCTCGCGGCCGCCGCGGTCGATGATGGTGTCGGGCCGGGGCGCCGGAACGGCGACCGGCTGGGCGAGCTCGCCGCGCGAGCCCTTGTCGAGCGTGGTCGGGGCGGCCAGCGGGGTCGAGACCGACTTGCTCGCGGTGAGGTTCATGGCGCCCCACGTGACGGCGATCACGGCGAGGAGCACCGCCGCGGCGAGGGCCACGGCGCCGAAGATCGATCCCTGGCCGAGGGGCCGCTGGATCGTGCCAGTCGAAGCGGACATGTCGTCCTCCGTTCCACCTCTTCCGCCGGCAGATCGTCGGCCGGTGCGGCGCGGTGTTCGATGGACGCATCCTCGGTTCGGCGGCTGGCCGCGCCATCGGGCGGCATGCCCATGCCGGCGAGCGCGCCTGCCTCAAAGTTCGGCTCGCCGGGCTCGTGCGACCGCGCCGGGTGCCTTACGTCCGGCCACGCGGCCGCGCGTTCCACGCTCGGCGCAACGCTTCGGCGGTCGGACGTGTTGAATCGGACGTGATGGTCGAATCCGCCTCCGCCGACGCCGACGCGCGGCTCGCCGCTCGTCTCGCGCGCGACCTCGACGGCGCCTTCGAGGCGCTGGTCCTGGCGCATCAGGATCGCCTCTTCACGATCGCGTACCGGGTCGGCGGCGATCGCCGCGATGCCGAGGAGCTCGTCCAGGACTGCTTCGTCCGCGCGTACCGGGCGCTCGGCACGTGGCCGCCGGGCCGAATCCGCGAGCTGCGAATCCGCGGCTGGCTCACGACGATCCTCCTGAACGCAGGCCGCAACCGGGCCCGCGTGAAGCGGGTTCCGACAACCGAGCTGGCGTTCGAGCCCGGCGCCGAGCCGGCCGAGGACCCGCTCACCCGCCGCGACGAGCGGGAGACCTGGGAACGCCTCCTGGCCGGTCTGAGCCCGGCCCAGCGGACCGCCGTGGTCCTCCGCCACGTCGACGGGCTGTCGTACGCCGAGATCGCCGAGGCGACCGGCCGCCCCGAGGGAACCGTCAAGGCCCACGTCCATCGCGGCCTCGCCGCCCTGCGCACCGCCCTCCTCGCCGCCGAGCGGCGGGAGCGCGAGGAGATCCCCGCATGACCGATCCGTTCGAGCCCATCGCCGAGGCGGCCCTGGCCGGCCTCCGCGAGCCCGCGCCCGCGGGCCTCGCCCACGCCACCCTCGTCGCCGTGGGGCTGGCCGACGAGTACGCCGTCATGGAGTCACCCGTCGGACCGCTCCGCGTCGCCTGGAACGGCCGCGGCGTGTCCACGGTCGAGCTGGCGGCCGACGATGCCGCCTTCGAGTCCCGCTTCCATGCCCGGACGGGGCGGGTTGCGCGGCGGGTCGACGCGCTGCCGGCCGAGCTGGCCCGGAAGATCGAGAAGCGGCTGGCCGGCGATCGCCACAACCGGATCGACCTGGACCTCCGAGGCACCACCGAGTTCGAGCGGGCCGTCTGGATGAAGGCCCTCGAGATCCCGCGGGGCGAGGTCCGGCCGTACGGCTGGATCGCGGCGGAGATCGGGCGGCCGAGGGCGGTCCGGGCGGTCGGGACCGCGCTCGGCCACAACCCCGTGCCGCTGATCGTGCCGTGCCATCGGGTCGTCCGGAGCGACGGGATGATCGGCCAGTACTCGCTCGGCGGGCCGCGCAACAAGCGGACGATCCTTGCCGGCGAGGGTGCGGACCCGGACGAGCTCGAGTCGCTCGCCCGGGCCGGGATCCGCTACTTCGGCTCCGACACGACCCGGATCTACTGCCTGCCGACCTGCCGCGACGCACGGCGGGTCACGGAGCGCCATCTGAAGACCTTCCCGTCGGCGAAGGCGGCGGCCGCGGCCGGCTACCGGCCCTGCCTGCACTGCCGACCGATGGCGGCAGCCTAGCGACGGTCGTTGTGCCGGCCTGACCACGGTCGTTGCGCCGGCCTGATCACGGTCGTTGCGCCGGCCTGATCACGGTCGTTGCACCCGCCTTCGACCCGCCGAGGGCGGTGGCCGCCCGCCGGCGCTGCTGGGGTTCTCGGATGTGGTTGTGGCGCACGTCACAAACCCGGATCGGTCCGAGAACCAGCCATTGGTGAGGCGAATCAGCCCCGGCGGTTGACAGACGGTCCTTTGGG
>DATBGP010000421.1:0-4341 GCA_036557925.1 Candidatus Limnocylindrales bacterium
CGATCTCCGCTGCGTCCTCCAGGACGACCGCACCTGGCCCGGCCTCGCCCGCGAGCGACAGCAGCATCCCGTGGACGACGAGGATCGCCGCCTTCCAGGGGCTGTCCGCCGGCTCGGTCCTCGCCACCGTCGCGGTCTCCCGGCGGGCGACGTCGAGGCCGTCTCGAGCCATCATCGCGAGTGCCACCGCCCGGGTCGCCTCGAATGGCTCCGCGCCCGCGGGCCGCGTGGGCCCATAGCTGGCGGACTCGATCAGGTCGGCCATGCGCTCCGCCTCGGTGGTCCGACCCTCGAGCAGGTGCGCCCAGGTCGCGATCGCCGCAAGGTACGGGTGCTCGCGGAGGGTCTCGTCCCCCAGCGCGTCCAGCCATCGCGCGACCGTGGTCCAGCGACCCTCGCGATACAGGCCGAACGAGACGATCGTCGCGAGCCTCGCCGCCGCGTCGCGATCCCCGGCCGCGAGGAAGTGCTCGATCGCCTCCTCCGCGAGCCCCTCGTCGGCGTACCAGGCGGCTGCCCGGCGATGCAGCAGGCGGGCATCCCAGCCCTCGTGCTCGAGGAGCGAGCGGAGGTGCTGCCTGAGGAGCGTATGGCAGCGATAGGTCCGGCCCTCCGCGTCGAGCCGCTGCAGGAGGTGGTGATCCGCCGACAGCCGGGGCAGGCGCGTCGCGGAATCCGTGCGACCCACGACGGCGTCGCAGACCCCTGGCGTCAATCGGTCGACGACGGACGACTCGACGAGGAAGGCACGGTCGTCGTCCGAGACGCTGCGGAGCATCTCGACCTCGAGGTACTCACGCAGGTCGGCCTCGTCCCGGCCCGCCCGTGCCACCTCGACGGAGGACGGACCGGCCCAGCCCCGGCGCGTCGCGAGGTAGACGGCGGCCGGCCAGCCCTCGGTCCGCTCATGGAGCAGGCGCGCATCGGCCGCCGGCATCTCGGGGACCTGGGCTCGTGCCGCCTCCAGGGCCTCCGCCTCGTCGAGCGTGAGATCCGGCTCCGTGACGTCCAGGACGGCGCCCCGGGCCCGGTGCCGGGCGATGGGCAGACCGGGGTTCGCCCGCCCGCAGAGGCCCACCTCGACGCGGGCCGGCAGGTAGTCGATGAGCATCGAGAGGACGTCGACACTGGCCGATCCACCCAGCAGGTGGACGTCGTCCAGCACCAGGAGGAACGGCTCGCCGTGGTCCTGGAGCGCCACGGTGAGGCGCGGCACGGCGATGTCGATCAGTGACGTGGTCGAATCGAGGAGCTCGAGGAGCGCCGGATCCAGGCCGATGGCCCGATCGATCGCGGCCGCGACGTAGGCCAGGAGACGATTCGGATCCGAATCGGCCTCGTCGACGGTGACCCAGGCGACCGGCCGGGGCTCGCGCTCGATCCACTGCGCGAGGAGCGTCGTCTTGCCGTAGCCCGGTGGCGCGAAGACCGCGACGATCCGTTCGTGGCGGCGGCCGAAGATGCGCTGGAGCAGGTCCTCGCGGACCACCAGGCCCGGCCGGAGCGGCGGCGGGGTCAGCTTCGATTCGACGACGAACGAGACGCCCGAATGGCCCGCGTGCCGCGATCCCGGGCCTGCGCGTCCGCCGTCGTCCGGAGCCGCCGAGTCGTCACGCGCGCGCATCAGGTCCCTTCGTCGGCGCGGGAGCAACCGCGCATCCCCATGAGCTGCCCGCCCCCGCCGACAGCTCGAGTCCACCCCGCCGATCGATGGTATCCCGTCGCCCGCGCCGAGGCGGCGACGACGCTCGGATTCATCAGGTTCTGGGGATGCGGCGATCGGCGCCATCGCTGGAATGAAAAGCGGCCGGAGGGCAGCCGCACGACGTGGCTGCCGCGGCCTGTGAGATCCGGGGAAGGGGGTCCGCACCAGTGGTCCTGTCAACCCAGCATCCAGCGAATCGGTCGCTCGTCGCCGTCGTCGATCGGGCGCGGCCGCGGATCGAGCCGGCCCGTCCGCCACGCGACCCCAGCCGGCCGGTCCGGGTCGTCGTCGCCGACGACTCATACCTGATCCGGGAAGGCCTCCGGCAGGTGCTCTCCGGCATCGACGCGATCCACCTGCAGGCGGCCGTGGCCGACGGCACCGCCCTGCTGGCGGCGGTCGAGGCGGACCCGCCGGACGTCGTGATCTGCGACATCCGGATGCCGCCTTCGGGACGGGACGAAGGCCTGCAGGTCGCGCGGCGCCTGCGGGCGACCCATCCCGGGATCGGCGTGATCCTGCTCAGCCACGACGCGGGCGCGACCGACGGGCTGGCCCTGCTCGACGACGGCGCCGAGGGTCGGGGATATCTGCACAAGGAGCGAGTGCACGATCGCCACGAGCTCCTCGCGGCGATCGAGATGGTGGCCCAGGGCGGCACGATCATGGATCCGACGCTCGTCCAGGAGATCCTCACCGCGGACCGCCGGCGGCGGACATCGCGGCTGACCCAGCTCACCCCCCGCGAGCTGGAGGTGCTCGGCGAGATGGCCCAGGGCCGCAGCAACTCCGCCATCGCCGAATCGCTGACCCTGACCAAGCGAGCCGTGGAGAAGCACGTCGGATCGATCCTCCAGAAGCTCTGCGAGGAGGACGAGGCCCTGATCAGTCGACGCGTGAGCGCGGTCCTCGTCTATCTGTCCGAGGTGGCCGCCTGAGACCGTGCGGACGCGGTCGCCTGTTGCGCTCACGGCTCCGACTCCATGCGGGTGGCGGCCGTCCGGTACGCTGCGGCGGTTCGCTGAAGGACCCGACCGTGGCCGAGGGGATCGACCTCAATCTCGCCCAGACCGCGATCCTCCGGATCGCGGTCGTCGCCATGATGGTGAGCCTGGGCCTTCGCGTGTCGCTCGGGGCGATCCTGGCATCCGGACGACGCTGGCGAACGTTCGGAACGACCCTCGTCCTCGCCCTCATCGTCGTGCCTCTGTCGGGCTGGCTCGCCGTCCGGGTCCTCGGCATCCCGGCGCCGGTCGCGGCGGGCATCGTGCTGGTGGCCTGCGCTCCGGGTGGGTCCCTCGGGCCGAAGCTCGTGGACCTGGCGGATGGCGACGTGGCGCTGGCCCTGGCCCTCTTCTTCACCCTCGCCGTCATCGCGCCGGTGAGCCTGCCGATCACGGCCGCGTTGCTGAGCGGGGCGGACCTCGGCGCCCTCCGGATCGACGTCGGATCGGTGCTCCTGACGCTCGTGGCGATCCAGCTCCTCCCGCTCCTCCTGGCCACCCTCTTCATGAGATCCGCGCCCGGGCGTGCCGCCGACCTCGGCGAGACGACGACGCGACTCACCACCCTGCTGCTGTTCGGACTGATCGGCGTCGCGGTGATCAACAACCTGCCGCAGGTGATCGCGGTCGGCCCGGCCGGCGTGCTTGCGCTCGGCTGTGTGGCCGTGGTCCCGCTGGTCCTCGGGCTGCTGCTGGGTCGGGACGAACCCCGGGCGGGACGCACGGTCGCGCTCGTCACCGGTCAACGGTCGACGACCCTTGGGCTGCTGATCTCGACGACCGCGGCCGGGCCTGCGGCCACAGGTGCCGTGATCGCCGGCGGGCTGGTGCTGCTCGTCGTGAACCCGCTCGCGGCCGTCCTGCTCGCTCGTCGCCGCCCGCTGAGCGGGCTGCGCGCCACCGCGGACGCTCCGGCAGGCGCGGCCCCGGGCTGAGGTCCGGGCGACGATCAGGCCCCGACCGGCACCCCGCCAGCCGGCTTGGGCTCCTCCGCGCCCGGACCGTCCCCCTCGACGTCCTCGTCGACCTCGCCCTCGATCGTCACCCGCGGCAGCCAGCCGAGCCAGCGCGGCAGCCACCAGTTCCACTCGCCGAGGAGCCGCATCGTGGCGGGCAGGAGGATCGAGCGGACGATCGTCGCGTCGATGAAGACCGCGACCGCCAGCCCGAACCCGAGCTGCTTGATGATCGTCAGCGGCAGGGTCACGAAGACGGCGAAGACGCAGACCATGATCGCAGCCGCGCTCGTGATGGTCCCGGCGGTGACCGCGATGCCCCGGGCGACCGCGTCGTTCGAGCTCATCCCGTGATCCCGGGCCTCCTTGATCCGGGTGAGGATGAAGACGTGGTAGTCCATCGAGAGCCCGAAGAGGATCGTGAAGATGAACACCGGCACGAAGGACTCGATCGGACCCGGCTTGAAGCCGAGCGGGCCCTGCAGGTAGCCCTCCTGGAACACGAGGACCATCAGCCCGAAGGCCGCACCGGTCGAGAGCAGGTTCAGGGCGATCGCCTTGATCGGGATGACGATCGAGCGGAAAGCGACGAGCAGGAGCAGGAACGAGAGGATCAGGACGAAGGCCATGACTTCGGGGATGCCGGTCGCGTAGAAGTCCACGGTGTCGAGGGTCG
>DATBGP010000422.1:0-9508 GCA_036557925.1 Candidatus Limnocylindrales bacterium
TGTGGAGGTACGGCAGGTTCAACGGCTCGCGCTCCTGGGGATCCGCGATGAGGTTGATGATCCGGGGTGAGGACAGCCTGGCGACCGGATCCGTGGAGAACCGCTGCTGGACGAGCGCCAGCTTGAACTGACGCCATTTGACGCCGTACATCTCGGGGCCCATCCAGAACACGAAGCCATCCCTGGCGGAGGCTGCCGAGGCGCCCCTGAGCCAGTCGAGCTGGTCCACGCCGTCGATGACCCGGTCGGTCGGGACCGCGGCGCCGGCCGCGTGGAGCAGGGTCGGGAACCAGTCGGTGATGTGCATGATGTCGTCGCTGACGATCCCGCCCCCGATCTGGCCGGGCCAGCGGACGATGCACGGCGTCCGAAGGTTGCCCTCGCCACCTGCGAAATAGGACCCTTCCCAATAGCCCGGCGTGCCCCGCCAGGTCAGGACCTCCTCCGGCCCGTTGTCGCCGGCGAAGACGACGATCGTGTTCTCGGCGACGCCGAGCTCATCGAGCAGGTCCAGCATCGCGCCGAAGTCCGTGTCGAGCTCGAGCAGGCAGTCGGCCCAGTCGCCGTTGCCCGACCGTCCGGCGAACTCGGCCCGAGGGATCACGGGCATGTGCATGAGCGAGTGGTTGAAGTAGACGAAGAACGGGGTGCCGGCTTCGACGGCCGCACCCATCGAGAGGCTCGCGCGACGCCGGTACTCGGCGTCGACGTCGCGGCGGACCTCGAGCGTCAGCTGGTCGAGCTCGCGAACGTTCTCGTCGCCTGATCGGATCTCGACCATCCGCGAGACCGGGTCCCGCTCCGGGTCGTACCAGGGGTCCGTCGGCCAGAGCGCCTCATCGTAGGTGCGGGGCGGTCCATACCACTCGTCGAAGCCCTTGTCGGTGGGCCAGCGGCCGGGACCCTCCCCGACGTGCCACTTGCCGTAGACGGAACAGGCATAGCCCGCTTCGTGGAGCAGATCCCCGAGGGTCCGTTCCCAGGCGACCAGGCCCCACCCGCCGGCAGCGCCAAGCGGCACGCTGTGCGTTCCCGACCGGATCGCGTACCGACCGGTGAGCAGCGCCGAGCGTGATGGCGTGCACTGCGCCTCCGGGGCGTAATTCGTGAGCCGGAAGCCCTCCTCCGCGAAGGCGTCGATCCGGCGGGTCCAGGTCCCCCGGAACGGTCCGCCGCTGTAGCAGCTGAGCTCTCCGAACCCGAGGTTGTCGACCTGGAAGAACAGGATGTTCGGGGCCGTGGCCATCGCGCTCTCCTTGCCTGGCAGCCACGGTGCACGATGACAGAACGGCGCGGCTCGCGATTCCGGTCAAGCACGGCCGCCGGGTCCCGGGCCGCGCCGGCGTCACGCGGCGCACCGACGCGAACGCCGGGCGTCTAGAGCACGGGGCGACCGGCGACCGCCGACCAGGTCAGGACGACCCCGAGGCCAAGGACGACAACCGAGGCGATCAGCGGCGCCGCGGTCGCGAGCCGACCCAGTGCCGAGCGGCTCGGCATCCGGTCGAGCCGGCCGCGGGCAAGGATCATCGCCAGCCCGACCGCGGTCATCACGGCCGCCATCCCGAGCCCGAACGCGACGACGAGGACCAGGCCGAACGCGGGCCGCCCGGCGGCGATCGATCCGAGCAGGATGATCAGCGCGGAGGTCGAGGGGATCAGGCCGCCGGCGAGGCCGAGGACGAAGAGGCTCCGCCAGGAGAGGGTCGAGCGTTCGGCGGGCAGGTGGCTGTGACGGATCCCGCCGTGGCTGTGCTCGACGGCATCGTGGTCGTGGTCGTGGTCGTGGTCGTGGTCGTGGTGGTGGCCGCCGTGGGCTTGATCGCGGGGGGCGTCGCCCTCGCCGTCGGCCGGGTGGGCGGGGTCGTGCCCTGCGTCGGGCCCGTGGTCGTGCGCGGGCACCGCCGTCCTCGCCGCGGCGGCGCGGCGCCTCCGCCGAATCTCGACCATCAGCATCCACCCGCCGATCGCGACGATCGAGATCGCGGCGATGACGGGCGTCGCCCGGACGACGACGTCCGGCGGGAGGACGCCCTCGGCACCGACCACGAGCGCCGCCAGGGCGGGGATCCCGAGCGTGTGCGACAACGCGACCGACAGGCCCAGCCCGACGGCGTGGATCGAGGTCCCGCGCGACCCGACCAGGTACGCCGCCATCAGTGTCTTGCCATGCCCGGGGGTCAACGCATGCCAAGCCCCCAGGGCCGCCGCCGTGACGAGAGACACGAGCAGGACGATCGGTGTCAGGTCCTTCGATTGGAAGATCGCAGGCAGCTCCGCCGCGACCCCGCCCGGAACGGCCCCCGCCCGCGAGTCGATGCCCGGCTCCGGATCCGTGACGGATCCGACGTCGCCGGGGCCTGCCGGCACGGGCGATGCTGTCGCCGCCGGGTCGGGCCGTGCATCGATCCTCGCGGATCGGACCTCGAGCATGAGAGCGGTCATGTCGACCGGGTAGGCGGTGAGCTTCTTCGTCGGGCTCGTGCCTGGCAGCCCGTGCGCGTCGACGAGCACGCCATCACCCGTGGCGACGATCTCGCGCCAGCCGATCCGCTCGGGGTACGAGCCGTCCGAGAAGGTCAGCGTCGCCGGCCCCGTGATCGGTGCGGCGAACGACGCCCGATCGCCGCACTCCAGCCGGAGCGTCGAGAGGCCGCCCGCGCCCGGCGGGAACGACGCGGCGTGTGTGCTGACGGCTGGAGTCAGCCTGGTGTCGCCGAGGCGGAGGTCGATCGTCGCGAGGAGATCGGCGCAGTTCGCCGCGGCCCAGGCATCGGCCTCCTCGTCGCTTGCGCTGCCGTCGCCGTCGGTGTCCATGAGCTGGCGCTCCTGGAACGCCGGGATCTCGGCCATGTCGATGACGAGGTCGAGGTCGACGCCGTCCGGACGGATCGCGAGACCCGCGTAGTGGTTGATCGTGAAGTTGCCGAGCGGATGGGCCGAGGCGATCGCCGGCAGGAGCGCGACCGCGAGCAGCGCAAGCGGCAGCGCCCGGGTGATGCGGCGGCGGACGCGGGAGGGGCGGCCCATGACGACGAGGGTACGCGAGGTCGACCAGGGTGGATGACGGCGCCGAGGCGTTCGTGCGGGAGGGCCGGGCGGGGCGACTGGCGGGACGGCGCACCGTACACTCCGCCCGTGACTCGCCCGATCACGCCCGTCGAGCGCGGCCGCTTCATCACGTTCGAGGGTCCGGAGGGCTCCGGCAAGACGACGCAGGCCGCCCGCCTCGCCGACGCGCTCCGGAAGCGCGGCCTGCCGATCGTCTCGACCCGCGAGCCCGGAGGCACGGTCCTGGGCGAGCGGATCCGGGAGATCGTGCTCAGCCCGTCGGACCAGCCGGTCGATCCGCTCGCCGACGCCCTCCTCTTCAACGCCGCGCGCCGTCAGCTCGTGACCGACGTGATCGAGCCCGCGCTCACTGCCGGGAGCCACGTGATCTGCGCCCGCTTCGCCGATTCGACCCGTGCCTACCAGGGCTACGGCGAGGGCCTGCCGCTGGGTGAGCTGGACCGGCTCGAGGCGATCGCCACGGGCGGCCTCCGACCGGACCGGACGATCCTCCTGGACCTCCCGGTCGAGCTCGGGCTCGCCCGGAAGGCGCCGGATGACCAGACCCGCTTCGAGACCGGCTTCGACCTGTCCTTCCACCAGCGCGTCCGCAACGGCTTCATGGCGATGGCCGCGGCCGAGCCGACCCGGTTCGTCGTGATCGACGCCGGCGCCGACGCCGATGACGTGGCCCGACGCGTGGTGCGTGCCGTCGACTCCCTGTTCGATTCCGGGGCCGGCGACGGTGAACCGAAACAGCCGGACGTACGCATTCATCGATGAACGAGCAGACCGGCCAGCGTGGACGCTCGACATCGCCGACCGACGATGCCGACCGGGCAGTCCTCGCGCTCGTCACTGCCGGGCAGCTCGACGCCCTCCAGGAGCTCTACGACCGCTACCGCGTCATGGCCTACTCGATCGCTTACCGGATCACGACGGATGCGTCGCTTGCCGAGGATGTCGTGCAGGACGCCTTCCTCGGCGTGTGGCGCAACGCCGGTCGCTACGTGGAGGGTCGCGGCAGCGTGAAGACCTGGCTGCTCTCGATCGTCCACCACCGGGCCGTGGACGCCGTCCGGCGACGCCGGCCGACCTCGGAGCTCCCGGAGCGGGAGGACGTGCCGCCGCCGCAGCTCACGCTGCCGGACGTCTGGGCCGACGTCGCCGCCGATCTCGACCGGGCCGAGATCTTCCGGGCGCTCGCGACCCTGCCGGACGTCCAGCGCGAGGCGATCGAGCTTGCCTATTGGGGCGGGCTGACGCAGCAGGAGATTGCCGAGCGGACCGGCGCGCCGCTCGGGACGGTCAAGAGCCGGGTGCGGCTCGGGCTGCTGGCGCTGCGCCGGGCCCTCACCGGGGAAGGCTTCTCGCCCGATGCCGCCGAGACCGTCGTCGGGGACGTGACGTCGTGACCCAGCCGACGGAGCCGTTGATGACCCACGACGAGGCGGTGGCGCTCGCGCCGGGCTACGTGCTGCACGCCCTCGAGCCGGCCGAGGACGCCGCGGTCCGCGGGCACCTCGCCTCCTGCGGGCTGCCGCATCCGGAGTTCGAGGAGCTGGGCGGGGTCGTGCCGTCGCTGCTGGAGCTCGACGAGTCCGAGATGGTCGAGCCGCCGGCTGCGCTGCGCGATCGGGTGATGGCCGCGGCCGCCGCGGATCTCGAGGAGCGAACGCGGGCCGAGCGCACGCTCGCCGACCGAACGCCGGCAGCCGAGTCCTCCGAGCGAACCTTCGCCGAGCGAACCCGTGTCGCCGACGCGGCTTCCGAGCGGACCCTGGCCGAACCGACGGTCGCCGAGCCGACGCTCGCCGAACGGACGGTCGCCGAGGGCACCCCGACGTCCGACGCGCCGATCCCGTTCCCATCAGCCCCGGAGCGTGCCGCCCGAGCCGAGCGAACCCGGGCCAGCCGTCTCGACTGGCTCATCCGGATCGCCGCGGTCGTCGCGATCGCCGCGCTCGGTGCCTGGGGGCTGAACCTGCAGGCACAGCTCAACGAGTCGCGCTCCTTCGACGCTGCCGTGGCCACGGTCCTTCAGGCGGCGAACCAGCCGGGCGCGAAAGTCGCCGTCCTCGCTCCGGCGCAGGGCCAGCAGGGGAGCGGCCTGGCGGCGATCCAGTCGGACGGGTCGGTCGTGCTGGCGATGCACGAGCTCCCGGCCAGCTCGGGCGGCGAGGTCTACACCGCCTGGGTGATCGTGCCCGACCAGGCGCCGACGTCGGTCGGCGACTTCGCGGTCGACTCGAGCGGCGTGGAGCAGTTCACGTCGCGCCCGACCGAGACCCCGGCCGGCGCCACGATCGCGATCACCCGCGAGCCGAATGCCGGCAACACCGCCCCGCAGGGTCCGGTGGTGAGCGCCGGCGTGGCGACGGCCCCGGGCGGGACCAGCTAGCGAAACCGGTTCCGGTCGGAGCTCGCGCCGACGTGGTCATCCAGTCATCCAGGGACTGTTGGCGCAGCTCTCGGGCCCCTCGCGCGCCCGGACACGCCGTCGTCAGCCGTCGTCAGCCGCCGACGGCTGACGACCGGGCGCCAGGCGAAACTCAGGGAGCTGGCGAGATGATCGAACAGTCTGTCGGTGACTGTCTGGGCCGATCGCGGCCGCGGTCCGGACGGACACGGCGGGCGGTGGCCCGACGAACGTCAGGCGCCGCTGGCCTCGGTCGTCTCGACGCCGCCGCGGCCGTCCGCTCGGGCTCGATCCAGCGCCGCTCGCGCGGCCGCGATCACGCCCTCGACGTCGGTTCCGTCGTCGGGGAAGCGGGCCACGCCCGCCGAGATCGAGATCGGCCGTCCGGCGATCGGCGGCAGCTCGCCGATCCCGTCGAGGATCCGTCGGGCGACCATCGCCCCGGCCGAGCCCGGCGCGACCAGGAGGAACTCGTCGGGCCCGTACCGGGCGACGGTGTCCACCAGCCGGACGCTGCCCGCGACGACCGCCGCGACGGACCGCAGCACGTCGTCCCCGGCATCCCGACCCGCCGCCTCGTTCGTCGCCGTGAAGTCGTCGATGTCGAAGATCGCGACCGAGACCTCGCCGCCCTGCCGACCGGCCCGCGTGAGCTCGAGCTCGAGCACGCGCGAGATCGTCCGGACGTTCGCGAGTCCCGTCAGCGGATCCGTGTGGGCCAGCCGTTCGAACCACTCGCTCCGCTCGGCGGCGGTGGCCGCCTGCCTGGAGCGATCGACGGTCAGCGCGGCGATGTCGGCCACGAGCCCCAAGATCGTCTCGTCCGCGGCGGCGGCTTCGTCCCCGGACGCGAACGTGACCGCGATGGCCCCGAGCGCCTCCTCGATCCCGCCACGCGCGGCGATCAGCGGCAGGGCGATCGTCGCCCCTGCGGCCGCGCGCGCCCGGTCGCGGCCCGCAACCGTCAACGGGTGTCCGGAATCGGCGACGGCGGCGACGGCCGCGGCCTGCGCGGCCTCGTCCAGGCCGATCGTCAGCGTCAGCTCGGGGTCCGGCCGATCGGGGTCCTGGAGGCTGACCATCGCGCTCTGGGCGCCGAGCGCGGCGACCGCCGAGGCCAGCAGCGAGCCCAGGCCTTCGTCGAGGTCGGCGCCGTGGACGGCGGCCGCGACGCCTGCGGCCAGCGTCTCGAGCGGGGCGGTTCGATCGGTGGGCTCTGGCACGGACGATCTCCTGGGCGAGACGGGCTGGGGGGTCGCGCTCGGCGGCGGCATCGTACACCGGGCGATCCGCCGCGAAGGGTGATCACGCGCCCGGCGGGCCCTCCCCAGGCACGCCGCGGCCACCTGTTCGGCCCGATCCGTGGGCGTTATCCTCGCGGCGTGAAGCTCGTCGTCGCGATCGTGCATCACGAGGACGCGGGGGCGCTCGTGGACGCCCTGCTCGATCGGGACTTCCGGGCGACCCGGCTGGCGAGCTCGGGCGGGTTCCTGAAGCAGTCGAACGCGACCGTGATCCTCGGGGTCGAGGACGATCACGTCGACGCCGTCCTCGAGGTCATCCGCGAGACCTGCACGGCGCGGACCCAGGTCGTGAACCCGATGCCGCCCATCATGGAGCCCGGCGAGTTCTTCATGCCGTACCCGCTCGAGGTGGAGGTTGGCGGCGCGACGGTCTTCGTCCTGCCGGTCGAGCGGTTCGAGCGGATCTGACCCGATCGTGGCCCGCGAGGCCGGCGGCGGCGAGACCTGGCAGCCGCCCGCGATCGGAGCCCGGGCGACCTGGACGCGGACGATCACGGTCGAGGACGTCGAGGCGTTCGCTGCGATCAGCGGCGACCGGAACCCGCTCCATTTCGACCCCGAGTTCGCCGCCGCGACCCGGGCCGGCGGTCTGATCGTCCACGGCGGCCTGACGACGGCGCTGTTCAACGCCCTCGTCGCCGAGGTCCTGCCCGGACCGGGCTCCGTGTTCCTTCACCAGGAGTGGGACTACCCCGCCTCTGTCCCGATCGGCGACACCGTGACGGCCGAGGCGGAGGTCCTGGAGGCGCGCGCCGACAAGCCGATCACCCGCCTCCGCTGCGTGGCCCGCCGGAGCGACGGCACCGAGGTCCTCCGCGGGGAGTGCGTCGTCTACACGATGCGTCCGGTCCGCGCCGAATGAGCTCGACGGCCGCGAAGGTGGCGGCGACCGACACCACCGTCGGTGGCCACGCGCCGGCCGCCGTCGCCGCCGATCCGCCGGGCAGCGGTCGCCAGCTGGCCGTCCTCGCCTGTGCGGTCCTCCTGGCGTTCGCGCCGTGGTTCAGCGCCTCCGCCGTGGCCCCGCTCCTCGCCACGGAATGGCACGCGACCGGCCTCGACCTGCCGATCCTGACGGTGACCGTCCAGCTTGGGTTCGCCGCTGCGGCGCTGGCCCTCGCGGTGACCGGCGCCGCGGACGCGATCCCCGGCCCGCGGCTGATCGCCGCGGGCGCGCTCGTCGCGGCGATCGGCAACGTCGGGTTCGCCGCCTTCGCCACGGACCCCGTGAGCGCCTGGCCGTGGCGCGCGCTGACCGGGGCCGGCCTCGCCGCCGTCTACCCGCCGGCGCTGAAGCTGCTTGCCGGCTGGTTCGTCCGCGGCCGCGGCCTCGCGATCGGCGTCCTGATCGGCGCGTTGACCGTGGGCTCGGCGCTCCCGCACCTGATCCGGGCCGTGGGGGCGACCGGTGGCCTGGCCTGGCGCCCCACGGTGCTCACGGCCAGCGTGGCGGCGGTCGCCGCCGCTCTCCTCGCGCTGGCAGCCGCCCGGCCCGGCCCGTTCGAGGTGGCGTCGTCGCGGTTCAGCCCGGCTGCGGCGATCCGGGCGTTCCGCGAGCCGTCCGTCCGCCTGGCGAACCTCGGCTACCTCGGTCACATGTGGGAGCTCTACGCGATGTGGACCTGGGTCCCGGTGTTCCTCGCCGCGTCGTTCGCGGCTGCGGGGAGCGGCGACCCCGCCGCGGCCGCCGCGGCGAGCTTCGTCGTCGTCGCGAGTGGCGGGATCGGCTGCGTCGTGGCGGGCGCCCTCGCCGACCGCCACGGGCGGACCGCCCTGACGATCGCGGCGATGGCCGGCAGCGGTGGCTCCGCGCTCGTCATCGGGTTCCTGTTCGGCGCCGCACCGGCGCTCGTCACGGCGCTCGGCGTCTTCTGGGGGCTGACCGTGATCGCCGACTCCGCCCAGTTCTCGGCCGCGGTGTCCGAGCTGTCCCCGCCGGGGACGGCCGGCTCCGCGCTGTCGCTCCAGCTCGCCAGCGGCTTCCTGCTCACCGGCATCACGATCCTCGGGATCGGCCTGCTCGACCCGACCGGTGACAGCTGGCGGCTCGCCTGGATCCTCCTCGCGCTCGGACCGGCGGTCGGGATCGCGGCGATGTGGCGGCTCCGGGGCCGGCCGGACGCGCCGAAGATGGCCAGCGGCAACCGATGAGCGAGGGCTGGGTCGCGGCACTGGAGCCCGGCGCGCCCGACATCATCGCGGCGTGGCGGGGGATCGACGAAGGCGCGTTCCTGAGCGTCCGGCGTGAGGTCCGCCGCCGCGCCGGCGCAGGGACGACAGCGAGCCTCGTGGCCCAGCTGGACGTCCTCGCCGAGGCGCTGATCGCCTCCGTCCGCGAGCTGCCGGAGGACGCGTTCGGGCTGCCCGGGGGCGAGGAGGAGTGGACAGTGGCCCAGACGATCGGCCACGTCGCCACCGCGCGATCGGGTCTGGTCCTGGCGGCCGCGCTCGCCGCGACGGATCGCTGGCCCGACGACGCGCCGATCGTCGTCCCCGGCGTTCCGGGCCCGCCCGCCGTGGATCGCGCCGACCTCGTCCGCCGGATCGAGCAGAGCCAGCGGATCGTCGCCCGCTCCGCCCAGCGGGTCGCCGGCGCGGAGCTCACGCCCTGCGCGCTCGAGCACCCCCTGGTCGGGCGCCTGCGCTGCGGCGAATGGCTGCTGTTCGCGGGCGTCCACGACGTCATGCACCTCGAGCAGCTGCACCGGATCGAGGCCGAGCTGGCGGGGACCCC
>DATBGP010000423.1:0-3537 GCA_036557925.1 Candidatus Limnocylindrales bacterium
GATCTCGAGCCAGCGGGGGCAGTGCTCGCTGTGGTCGGGGATGCAGTGCGGCCCTTCCGACAGGTGCGCCCCGCGGTCGAAGTGGATCTCGCTGCACGGCCCGCACGGGCCGGTCTCGGCCATCCGCCAGAAGTTGTGATCGTCGCCGTTGTCGACGTCGCCCCAGCGGGCCATCCGCTCCGGCGGCAGGCCGATCTCGTCGCGCCAGACGTTCCAGGCGACCTCGTCGTCCGTGTAGGTCGTGGCGGCCAGCCGGTCGCCGGGGATCCCGAGATCGCGCGTCAGGAAGTCCCAGGCGAAGTGGATCGCCTCGCGCTTGAAGTAGTCGCCGAAGCTCCAGTTGCCGAGCATCTCGAAGAAGGTGTGGTGGCGCGGCGTCCGCCCGACTTCCTCGAAGTCGTTGTGCTTGCCGGCGACCCGGAGCACGCGCTGGTAGTCCACGGCGCGGCTGTAGCTCCGCTTCTCGGAGCCGGTGAAGACCTCCTTGAACTGGACCATGCCGGAGTTCGTGAAGAGCAGCGTCTGGTCGCCGGCCGGGACGAGGCTGGCGCTCGGGACCGCGGTGTGACCGCGCTCCTCGAAGAACTCGACGAAGCGCCGACGGATCTCGTCCGCGGGCAGCGGCTGGATCCGTGGATCGCGGTCCACGACGGGGGTCGACATCGGTTCGCAATGGTACCGAACGGTGAGGTCGTTCCCCCGCTCCCCAGCCGTGCGGGTCAGTCGCCGGCGGGCGGCATCGACTCGGCCGGCGACGGTTCGTCGGGCGACGGCTCCGTCGGACGACCGGTCGACGGCAGTGTCCGGTTGGCCGTTCGTCGCTGCCAGATGGTGGAGCCGGCGATCGCCGCGCCGACGAGCGCGCCAAGGGCCAGCCCGCGGGCGAACGTCGAGGCGCGGTGGTCGCGCTCCTCGGCGTCCCTGCCGCCGACGAGCTGGCGGACGACGGTCTCCAGGCCGCCCGGGACGCGCGGCTGGCTCACGAGCCGGCCTTCTGGCGGCGGCTCGGACCGAGGATCGCGACGACCGCCACGACCGCGATGCCGACCCAGGCCATGATCGAGGCCGCGAGCAGGTGGAAGTCGCCGATCTGGAGCAGGCTCACCCCGAGCCGGGCGCCGATCGCGTCGCCGGCCCACGCACCGAGGAACGCCGCGATCACGAGGAGCGGCAGCTGGCCGCCCGCCGAGCCACGGATCAGGACGAAGAGCGCGGTATGGAAGATCCCGACGAGCAGGGCGAGGACCGGCGCCGGCCCGATCACGCGGCGTCGACCGCGACGGAGCGCTCGATCCGGCCGCCGCCGAGGACGACCTCGCCGTCGTAGAGGACGGCGGCCTGGCCGGGGGCGGCCGCCCAGACCGGCGTCTCCGTCTCGACGATCCAGCGCCCGCCGCGGTGCGGCTCACGCGCGGTCGCGGGCCGGGCGACCGCGGCGACCGGGGTCGCGCGATGGCGGATGCGAACCTCGGCCGGGAACTCGCCGTCGCGACCCGCCGGCGGCTCGTCCGCGACGAACGTGACCCCGCTCAGCGGCACGGTCCGCGTCTCGAGGTCCTCGCGGCGGCCAAGCTGAATCGTGTTCGTCAGCGGATCGATCCGGCTGACGTACCGCGGCGCGTCCGCGGCCAGCCCCAGCCCACGCCGCTGGCCCACCGTGAACCCGGCCGTGCCCTCGTGCTCGCCGACGACCGCGCCGTCCGCGTCGACGACCGGTCCGGCGGTCGGCCGCCAACCGGCCCGCTCGCGGAGGGCGTCGCGGTAGTCGCCGCCGGGCACGAAGCAGATCTCCTGGCTCTCGGGCTTGTCGGCAGTCGCGAGGCCGAGCCCGCGGGCGACCTCCCGGACCTCCGGCTTCGTCAGGTCCCCGAGCGGGAACCGGGCGTGCTCGAGCTGGTTCCGGCGGAGGCCGTAGAGGAAGTAGGTCTGGTCCTTGTCCTCGTCCTTCGCCCGGGCGAGCCGGGCGAGCCCGTCCGCACCGACGACCCGTCGCGCGTAGTGGCCGGTCGCAACGGCCTCGCAGTCGTAGAGGTGGCGGGCGCGCCCGAGGAGCGCGCCGAACTTCACGTACGTGTTGCAGTCGACGCACGGGCTTGGCGTCCGGCCGTCCAGGTACGCGGTCAGGAACGGCTGGAGGACGCCGGCATCGAACTCCCGCTCGAGGTTCATCACGTAGAACGGGATGCCGAGCTGGGCGGCGACGCGCCGGGCGTCGTCCGCCGCATCCAGCGAGCAGCAGCTCTTCTTGAACTCGGAGTAGGAGTCGGCGACGTCGTGGAGGCGCATCCACACGCCGACCACCTCGTGCCCCTGCTCATGGAGGAGCGCCGCGGCGACGGACGAATCGACGCCCCCCGACATTGCGACGAGGATCCGGGTCACGCGGGGACGCCCTGCCCCAGCGGGTCCGCCGCGACCGCGGCTGCGCCGATCCGCATCGACGCCAGGACGTCGGGCACGATCCGGACCGCTTCGTCGATCTCCGCCTCGGTCGTGGTCCGGCCGAGCGTCAGGCGCAGCGCGCCGCGGGCCTCCTCCTCCGGGTAGCCCATCGCCGACAGGACGTGCGACACCTCCGTCGACCCGCTCGTGCACGCCGAGCCGACCGACGCCGCGATCCCGTGCAGATCGAGCGACACCGCGACCGCGGTGCCATCCGTGTCGCGGGCGATCAACGACAGGTGGCCGGGCAGCCGCTCCTTCGGATGGCCGGTGAGCTCCACCCCGTCGACCGCGAGGGTCGCCTTCTGGAGCCGCTCGCGGAGACGGCGGAGCCGCCTGGCCGCCTCGGGCCGCTCCTCGCCGGCGAGCTCAAGGGCGGTGGCCATCCCCACGGCCCCGGCCACGTTCTCCGTGCCGGCGCGCCGGTGCCGCTCCTGGGTGCCGCCCTGCTGCTGGGAGAGGATGTGCGTCCCGTGGCGCAGGTACAGGGCGCCCACGCCCTTCGGGCCTTCGAACTTGTGGGCGCTGATGGCGAGGAGGTCGACGTCGAGGTCCGCCACGTCCAGCTCGAGGTGCGGCGCCGCCTGGACCGCGTCGACGGCGAACAGCACGCCGCGTCGGGCCCGCACGCGCCGGCCGATCTCGGCGATCGGCTGGATGGTTCCCACCTCGTTGTTCGCGAGCATCACGGCCACGAGGATCGTCTTGTCGGTGATCGCGGCCTCGATCTGGTCCGGATCGACCCTTCCGTAGCGATCGACCGGGAGCTCGACGACCTCGAAGCCGAACTTCTCGAGGTACCGGAGCGCATGGCCCACGGCGTGATGCTCGACCGACGTCGTCACGATCCGATGGCCGTGGGCCTTGCCCGCCCAGGCCGCGCCCTTCAGGCCGAGGTTCAGGGCCTCCGTCCCGCCGGACGTCAGGACGATCTCGCGGGCCTCCGCGCCGATCCGTCGGGCGATCCGCTCGTGGGCATCGTCGAGGGCGGCCCGGGCCGCCCGGCCGAACGCGTGCGCCGACGACGCGTTGCCGAAGTCGTGGGTGAAGTACGGCAGCATCGCCTCGAGGACCTCGGGGCGAACGGGCGTCGTC
>DATBGP010000424.1:0-8993 GCA_036557925.1 Candidatus Limnocylindrales bacterium
GAGGGCCACGACGAGAACATCTCGATCGACCAGGCGGCCGACCTGGTGGGCCGGGACGTCGCCGAACGGGTCGCCGAGCTCGCGATCGCGCTCTACAGCCGCGGCTCGGAGATCGCCGAGCCGGCCGGGATCATCCTCGCCGACACGAAGTTCGAGTTCGGAACGGACCCGGCCACCGGCGAGCTGATCCTCATCGACGAGGTCCTGACCCCCGACTCGTCGCGGTTCTGGGACGCCTCGGACTACGAGCCCGGCCGGGCCCAGGCGAGCTTCGACAAGCAGTACGTCCGCGACTACCTCGAGACGCTCGACTGGGACAAGACGCCGCCCGGGCCGGAGCTGCCCGACGAGGTCGTGGCCGGGACGCGGGCCCGGTACGTCGAGGCGTTCGAGCGGATCACCGGAGCGAGCTTCCGGCGCTATCTCGACGACGACGTGGTGGGGGCCTGAGCGTGGACCTCCGCTTCGCGGTCAACGTCCGGCCGAAGCCGGGCATCCTCGACCCGCAGGGTCGCGCGGTCGAGGGCAGCCTCGCTCATCTCGCGATCGTCGGGGTGAGCGACGTCCGGGTCGGCCGGCGGGTCGAGCTGACGGTGACGGCGGCGTCGGAGGCGGCGGCGCGGGCGGTGGTGGAGAAGCTCGCCTCGGAGCTGCTGTCGAACCCGTTGATCGAGGCGTACGACGTCGAGGCGATCGAGGCCACGTCGTCGCTCGTCGGGAGTGCCGGGTGACCGTCCGGATCGGCGTCGTGGTCTTCCCGGGCTCGAACCGCGACATCGACGCGGTCAACGCCCTCGAGGTGGCCGGCGCGGAGCCGGTCGTCCTCTGGCACGAGGACGTCTCCCTGGATGGTGTCGCCGGCGTGCTCGTCCCGGGCGGGTTCGCGTACGGGGACTACCTCCGCGCCGGCGTGATCGCCCGCTTCAGCCCCATCGTGCGCGCCCTGGTCGGCTTCGCGGCCGACGGCGGCCTCGTCCTCGGGATCTGCAACGGCTTCCAGGTCCTGACCGAGGCGCATCTCCTGCCCGGCGCGCTGCTCCGCAACCGCGGCCTCCGGTTCGTCTCCCGGGAGATCGCGATCGCGCCCGAGCGGCTGGACACGCCGTTCACCAGCGCGATCCCCGAGCGCCGCCCGCTGCGGATGCCGGTCGCCCATGGCGAGGGCGCGTACTTCGCGGACGATGCGACCCTCGACGCCCTCGAGGCGAACGGGCAGGTCCTGTTCCGATACGTCGATCCGCTCACCGGCGAGCGGGCGGGCGGCGAGGACGACCGGGCGAACCCGAACGGCTCGCTGCGGGCGATCGCGGGCGTGACGAACGCCGCCGGCAACGTGGCGGGCCTGATGCCCCACCCGGAGACCGCCGTCGAGGCGGTCCTCGGCTCCGACGACGGGCTCGGGATCGTCGCCTCGTTCGTGGCGTCGGCCGCCGCGCGCGAGCGGGCCGGCGGACCCGCCCTCGTGACGACGACACGATGACCATCGCCGAGCCGCCGACGGCCGTGGAGGAGCCGCTCCATCGCCGCCTCGGCGTCACGGACGACGAGCTCGAGGCGATCCGGGACCGCCTCGGCGGCCGAGACCCGAACGAGCTCGAGCTCGCGATGTTCAGCGTGATGTGGAGCGAGCACTGCTCGTACAAGAGCTCGCGGCCGCTGCTCCGGACGCTGCCGACCGGGTCGGAGGCGGACGGCGTCGTCGCCGGTCCGGGCGAGAACGCCGGCGTCATCTCGATCGGCGACGGCCTGGCGGTCGCGTTCAAGATCGAGTCCCACAACCACCCGAGCGCGGTCGAGCCGACGCAGGGCGCCGCAACGGGGGTCGGCGGGATCCTCCGCGACATCTTCACGATGGGCGCCCGCCCCATCGCCGTCCTCGACGCGCTCCGCTTCGGCGACCCGGCCGACGCGCGGACGCGGCACCTCGTCGACGGCGTGGTCAAGGGCGTCGGCGGCTACGGCAACTGCGTCGGCGTGCCGACGATCGGCGGCGAGCTCGTCTTCGACCCCTCCTACCAGGGCAATCCGTTGGTCAACGTGATGGCGATCGGGCTGCTGGAGGAGGCCGACCTCACCCGGGCGGCGGCGCCGGGCGTCGGCAACCTGGTCGTCCTGTTCGGCTCGACGACCGGACGCGACGGCATCGGCGGAGCCAGCGTCCTCGCCTCGGCGACGTTCGCGGACGCCGACCCGGCGAAGCGGCCATCGGTCCAGGTCGGCGAGACCTCGGACCGAGGGCCCGCGGGAGCTTCACCTCGGTCCTCGGTGAGCTCGAAACGACCCAGCGTGCAGGTCGGTGACCCATTCAACGAAAAGCTGCTGATCGAGGCGTCGCTCGAGCTCATCCGTGGCGGGCTGGTCGCGGGGCTCCAGGACCTCGGTGCGGGCGGGATCACCTGCGCGACCTCCGAGACGGCCGATCGCGCCGGGACGGGCATGCGGATCGAGCTGGCCGCGATCCCCCGGCGCGAGCCCGCGATGGAGCCCTTCGAGGTGATGATCAGCGAGTCGCAGGAGCGGATGCTCGCCATCGTCGAGCCGGATCGCTGGGAAGCGGTCCGGGCGGTCTGCGAGCGCTGGGGCCTGCCGGTCGCGGTGATCGGCCGGGTCACCGGCGACGGCGACGTCACGATCGTCGGGGACGAGGGGACCGAGCTCGCCCGGATCCCGGCGTCGGCGCTGACCAGCGACGCGATCGTCCACGACCGCGTGGCGGCACCGCCCGTCCGGCGCCGAGCCGCGCCCGCCCCGGGCGTCCCCGACGTCGCCTCGGACGGCCTGCCGGAGCGCGGGATGGACCCGGGCGCCGTTCTCGTCGCGCTGCTGGGATCGGCGAACCTCGCCAGCCGGCGGGCGATCTTCGAGCAGTACGACTCCACGGTCCAGGCGAACACGGTGGAGGGGCCGGGCCACGGCGCGGCGGTCGTCCGGATCAAGGGCACGACGATGGCGCTCGTCGCGTCCACGGACGCGAACCAGGCAGTCGGCGCGCTGGACCCGTGGCTCGGTGCCGCGCTCAGCGTCGCCGAGGCGACGCGGAACGTCGCGATCACCGGCGCGCGGCCGCTCGGGGTCACGAACTGCCTGAACTACGGCGACCCGACCAGGCCCGAAGCGTTCTGGCAGCTCACCGAGGGCGTGCGCGGGCTCGCCGACGCGTGCCGGGCTCTCGGCCTCCCGGTCACCGGGGGCAACGTCTCGCTCTACAACGAGTCGTCGTCCGGCGCGATCGCGCCGACGCCCGAGATCGGCGTGGTCGGCCTGCTCGAGGACGTCTCGACCCTCGTCCGGCCCGGCTGGCGGGGCGCCGGCGACCGGATCCTCCTCGTCGGCGAGGCCACGCCCGGGCTGGCGGGGAGTGCATACGCCGAGCTTGCCGGACTGGCCGCCGAGGACGGTCCGCCCAGTCTCGACCTGGAGCGCGAACGGGCCATCCAGGCGTTCGTCCGCGAGGCGGCGGTGCGGGGGATGCTCGCCTCGGCCCAGGATGTCTCCGGAGGCGGGCTGGCCGTCTCGCTCGCCGAGTGCTGCCTCTGGGCCGACCGCGACCGCGGCCTCGGCGCGTTCGTCCGGCTGCCCGTCGCAAGCTCGCCGGCCGTGGACCTGTTCGGCGAGAGCCCCTCGCGCCTCGTGGTCTCGGCGGCTCCCCGTCACGTGCCGGCGCTCGTGCTGCTCGCCCGCCAGCACGGACTCCCGATCGAGGAGATCGGGGAGGTCGGCATCACGGGCCTCGGCACGGGCACCGAGGCGGAGGACGGGGACGCCCCGCTGCCGCGGCTCGTCGTCGAGCTCCACGGCTCCGGCGCGACCGGCGCCGCCGAGGATCGCGGCAGCCGCGTGGCCGACGCCCTGATCGTCGGGCTCGACGAGCTGCGCCACGCCTCCGAGACCGGCCTCTCCCGGGCCCTTGGCTGGGAGACGCGCTGATGTGCGGCGTGTTCGGGGTCGTCCTCCCGCGCGACGGCATCCCCGACCAGAGCGCCGCCGCCATCGCCTCCCTCGGCCTGTTCGCGCTCCAGCACCGCGGCCAGGAGTCGGCCGGGGTCGCCGTGAGCGACGGCGAGCAGCTGATGCTCTACAAGGACCTCGGGATGATCGCGGCGGTCCTCGACGAGCGGCGCCTCCCCTCCCTGAAGGGCGAGCTCGCGATCGCCCATTGCCGCTACTCGACGACCGGCTCCACCGTCTGGGAGAACGCCCAGCCGACATTCCGCCTCGGTCCCCGCCGGGCGCTCGCGATCGGCCACAACGGCAATCTCGTGAACACCCGTGAGCTGCTCGGCCAGCTCGAGGGCGGCCGCGGCCGCCTGCCTGCCTCGACTGACACGGAGCTCCTCACGGCGCTCCTCGCCGACGAGCCCGCCGCGGACACGGTCGACGCCCTCGTCCGCGTCCTCCCTCGCGTGCGCGGTGCCTTCAGCCTCGTCGTCCTCGACGAGCGCCGGGTGATCGGCGTCCGCGACGCGTTCGGCTTCCGGCCGCTCGTCCTCGGGCGGCTGCCGGCCGCGGATCTCGTCGACGCCGGCCCGATCGCCGGCCTCTGGCCGGCACGACCGGACGACGACGAGCGCTCCGGCTGGGTCCTCGCGAGCGAGACGACCGCCCTCGACATCGTGGGCGCCGAGTACGTCCGGGACGTGGAGCCCGGCGAGATCGTCGTCCTGGAGGCGGGCCGGGCGCCGCGATCCGTCCGGTTCGCGCCCGGCGGGCCGCACGCACTCTGCGTCTTCGAGCTGATCTACTTCGCCCGCCCGGACTCCTACATGGAGGGCCGGAACCTGTACGAGGTCCGACGCCGGATGGGCGAAGAGCTGGCGCGCGAGCACCCGGCCGAGACGGATCTCGTCATGCCGGTCCCGGATACCGGTGCTCCCGCGGCCGCCGGCTA
Source organism: Candidatus Limnocylindrales bacterium (assembly GCA_036557925.1). Taxonomy (GTDB): domain Bacteria; phylum Chloroflexota; class Limnocylindria; order Limnocylindrales; family CSP1-4; genus CF-46. Next base: position 4,889 of record DATBGP010000424.1, read on the forward strand.
CGCCGAGGTGTCCGGCATCCCGTATCGCGAGGGGCTCATCCGGAACCGCTACACGGGCCGCACGTTCATCCAGCCGAGCCAGACGATGCGCCATCGCGGGGTGACCCTGAAGCTCAACCCGCTGCGGGAGGTCGTTCGCGGCAAGCGGCTGACCGTCGTCGACGATTCGATCGTCCGAGGCACGACGACCAAGCAGATCGTCGCGCTCCTCCGCCGCGCCGGCGCCGAGGAGGTCCACGTCCGGATCAGCGCGCCGCCGATCTACCACCCGTGCTTCTACGGGATCGACACCCAGGTCGAGACGGAGCTGATCGCCGCGACCCACTCGGTGGAGGAGATCCGCCGCTTCATCGGCGCGGACTCGCTCGGCTACCTCTCGATCCGGGGCGTCCTCGCCGCCCTGGACCTGCCGTACGATCGGTTCTGCTTCGCCTGCTTCGACGGGATCTACCCCGAGCCGGTCCCGTACGACACGTCGGCCCGGAAGTTCCTGCTCGAGGAGGGGATCCCGGTGGGCGCCGGTGGCTGAGCGCCGGCGGCGGAGCGCCATGGCCGAGCCGCGTGGCTGAGGGCCGGCCGGCCTACACGGCCGCCGGCGTCGACGTGGCGGCCGGGGATCGAGCGGTCGAGCTGATGCGGGCGGCGGTCGAGTCGACGCGTCGCCCGGAGGTCCTCGGCGGGTTCGGCGGCTTCGGCGCGGCGATGTCGATCCCGCCGGGCTATCGCTCGCCGGTGCTGATCTCCTCGACCGACGGGGTCGGGACGAAGACGGCGATCGCGGCCGCGGTCGACCGCTACGACACGATCGGGCGGGACCTCGTCGCGATGTGTGCCGACGACGTCGCCTGCAGCGGCGCGGAGCCCCTCTTCTTCCTCGACTACGTGGCGGTGGGGCGGCTGGACCCGGAGCAGGTCGCGGAGCTCGTCACCGGGATCGCCGAGGGCTGCCGGGAGGCGGGCTGCGCGCTCGTCGGCGGGGAGACGGCGGAGCATCCGGGTCTCATGCAGCCGGGCGAGTTCGACCTCGCGGGGTTCTGCGTCGGGGTCGTGGAGGCGGACGAGCGGATCGACGGGAGCCGGGCGCGGGTCGGCGACGCGATCATCGGGCTGCCGTCGAGCGGGCTCCACAGCAACGGCTACTCGCTCGTGCGATCGCTCGTCGCGAGCTGGGACCTCGATCTTGCCCGGCCATACCAGGAGCAGCTCCAGCGGACGCTCGGGACGGAGGCGGCGACGACCGCCATCGCGGCCGAGCCCGAGCACACGCTTGCGACCCTGGGCGAGGTCCTCCTGACGCCGACCACGATCTACGCCGGAGCCCTCGGACGAGCCCGCGCCGCGCTGCGGGTCGCCGGCCAGGATCTGCGCGGCCTGGCGCACATCACCGGCGGGGGACTGGCGGCGAACGTCCCGCGCGCGTTCCCGCTGGGGCTCTCGGCTCGGCTGGACCCGTCGACCTGGCGCGTGCCGTCGATCGTGCGCCTGATCGCCGCGCTCGGCGGGCTCGACGAGGAGGAGGCGCGGGCGACCTTCAACGCCGGGATCGGGATGATCGCCGTCGTCGCGCCCGACTCGATCGATTCGGCAATCGCCGCGTTCCACGCCGAAGGGCTGGATGCGCGGGTGATCGGGGAGGCTTTCGCGAGCGAGGAGGACGCTCCGCGCTATCTGGAAGGCGCAGTGGCGGCCCGCCGGTGAGCGGCCGGTTCGCGGTCGCGGTCTCCGGCGCCGGCTCGAACCTCCGGGCGCTCCACGCGGCGGCGTCGCGCGGCGAGCTCGGCGGCGAGATCGTGCTCGTCGTCGCCGATCGGCCGTGTCCGGCGCTCGCGTGGGCCACGGAGCAGGGGATCGACATCGCCCTGGTCCCGGACGGCACCGACGAGGTGGTTCGGGATGTCCTCGACGGCGCCCGGCCGGACGTCGTCGTGCTGGCGGGCTATCTCCGGATCGTCGGGCCGGCCGTCCTCGAGGCGTTCGGCGGCCGGATCGTGAACACGCACCCGAGCCTCCTGCCGTCGTTTCCCGGCGCCCACGCCGTGCGCGACGCGCTGGCCCACGGCGCGAAGGTCAGCGGGGCGACCGTCCACCTGGTGGACGCGACGCTCGACGGCGGCCCCATCCTGGCCCAGGAGGCCGTGCCGGTCCTGCCCGGCGACGACGAACCGACCCTCCACGCGCGGATCAGGGTCGTCGAGCACCGGCTGCTGCCGCGGGCGGTCGCGCTGCTGCTCGCCGGCGCGGTGACCGCGCCCTCGGGCGGCGGTCGCACGGTGTCGCTGGACTTCGCGGCTGCCGAGGCGCGAGTGCCGGTCCCGCGACGGGCGCTCCTCTCGGTGTCGGACAAGACCGGCCTGACCGACCTCGGTCGCGGGCTCGTGGCCGCCGGCTTCGAGCTCGTCTCCACGGGCGGAACCGCGCGGGCGCTCCGGGAGGCCGGCCTGCCAGTCACCGACGTCGCCGCCGTCACCGGCGCTCCGGAGATGCTCGACGGGCGCGTGAAGACGCTTCATCCGCGCGTCCACGCCGGCGTCCTGGCAGACCGCCGGCTCGTCGACCATCGCCGCCAGCTCGCCGCCGCCGCCATCGCTCCGTTCGAGCTCGTGGTCGTCAACCTGTATCCATTCGCGGCCGCCGCCGAGCGGCCCGGGATCACCTTCGACGAGCTCGTCGAGGAGATCGACATCGGCGGACCGTCGATGGTCCGGGCGGCGGCCAAGAACCATGCGAGCGTCGCGATCGTGACCTCGCCGGCGCGCTATCCCGCGATCGTCGACGCGGTGGCGCGTGGCGGGAGCGTGCCTCCGGGACTCCGGGCCGCGCTTGCCGTCGAGGCGTTCCGCCACACCGCCGCATACGACGCCCGGATCGCCGCCGAGCTGCCCGGCCGGCTGGCGGATGCCGGCGTCGGCCTGCCCGACGAGCCCGGCCTGCCCGGGGCGAGCGACCCCTTCCCGGCCAGCCTGACGATCGCCCTCGAGAAGGTCGACACGCTGCGCTACGGCGAGAACCCGCACCAGCCCGCGGCCCGCTACCGGCGAGCCGGCTCCACCCTGGCCGACGGCCCGTTCGCGACCGGCGAGCCGCCGCTCCAGGGCAAGGCGTTGAGCTACAACAACGTGCTCGACGCCTCGGCTGCCGCCGCGATCGGGCGGGTGCTGCGCGGACCGGCGTGCGTGATCGTCAAGCACACGAACCCCTGCGGCGCGGCCGAGCGGGAGACCCTGCGCGAGGCATGGGACGCCGCGCTGGCCGGCGACCCAGTGTCGGCGTTCGGGGGAGTCGTGGCCCTGACGAGGCCGGTCGACGAGGCGACCGCCGGCGGGCTCGCGAGCCTGTTCCTCGAGGTCGTCGTGGCGCCGGAGTTCGTTCCCGAGGCGCTCGAGATCCTCGCGACCAAGCCGAACCTCCGACTCATCGTGGATCCGCGACTCGGGTCCGGGAAAGCGGCAGTCGAACCCGATCCCCTTGGCGCCATCCGGACCGCCGGTGGCGCCGTGCTCGTCGGCGCGCCGGACACTTCGGCGGACGATCCCGCGACCTGGCAGACGGCGACGCGTCGCGAGCCGACAGGGGACGAGCGTCGCGATCTCGAGCTGGCCTGGCGGCTCGTCCGCGGCGTCACGTCGAACGCGATCGTCCTCGTGAAGGAGAGCCGGCTCGTCGGGTTCGGCTCGGGCCAGACCTCTCGCGTCGACGCGGCGCGGCAGGCCGTCGAGAAGGCCCGCGCGTTCTCGGGTCCCGAGTCTCTCCGCGGCGCCGCCTGCGCCTCGGACGCCTTCTACCCCTTTCCGGATGCGGTCGAGGCCTGCCTGGAGGCCGGCGTCACGGCGTTCGCCCAGCCGGGCGGCTCGAAGAACGACGCGGAGACGATCGCCGTGGCGGACGCGGCCGGCGCCGCGATGCTCATCACCGGCGTCCGCCACTTCCGCCACTGAATCTCGTCGGTCGAATCCCGCCGCCCATCCCCTGCGAGGGGCGAACACGGTTGCGGGGCGTGCCGAGGAGTCGCATCCTGCACGAGGCCCCAGCGATCATGCTTTCGTGCTGCCCAACTGAAGGAGGACGGTCGTGTCGGATTTCGTCGCCATCACGTTCGCGAACGAGG
>DATBGP010000425.1:0-13302 GCA_036557925.1 Candidatus Limnocylindrales bacterium
CGTGGTCCAGGTGCCGAGCGCAAGGGCCGTCCAGTCGTCTGGCCGCAATCGATCGATCAGGGCGTCGACGTCCCGCTGGCCGTAGCGCAGGACGTCGATCGGGTTCACGTCCCCGCCGTGACCGCGGCCGAACGGTCGTCCACCCAGGCCCGGACGACGCGATCGAGGATGGGCAGCGGCATCAGGCCGGAGCCCAGGACGGTGTCGTGGAAGCCCCGGATGTCGAACGCCGGGCCGAGCGCGGCCTCGGCGTCGCGCCGGATCCGCTGGATCTCGAGCCGGCCGATCATGTAGGCGAGGGCCTGGCCCGGCGTGACCGCGTACCGGTCGATCTCGGCCGCCACGTGGCCCACCGCCATCGGCGAATTCGAGACCATGTAGTCGATGGCCTGCTGGCGGCTCCAGCCGAGCGCATGCATGCCCGTGTCGACGACGAGCCGGCAGGCGCGCATCGAGTCCGCCTCGAGCATGCCCATCCGATCGAGCGGGGTGGAGTAGAGGCCCATCTCGTCGGCCAGCCGTTCGCTGTAGAGGCCCCAGCCTTCGCCGTAGGCGGCGATGAACGCCCGCTTCCGGAACTCGGGGACGTTCTCGAGCTCCGTCGAGATCGCAAGCTGGAGGTGGTGGCCGGGGATGCCCTCGTGGTACGAGGTCGCCTCGATCTGGTAGCGGCCCCAGCCCTCCGGATCGGACGTGTTCATGAAGAAGACCCCGCCGCGGGAGCCGTCCTTCGCCGGCGGGAAGTAGAACGCGATCGCGCCCGAGTGCGTCTCCTCGACGTCGCAGCCGGCCTTCGGCAGGATCCCGAACCAGTCCCGGGTCGCGGCCGTGGCCTTGGCGAGCGCCGCCTTCGAGGCGGCGACGATGTCGGCGCCGTTCGTGTGGTGGAGCTTGGGGTCCTCGCGGAGACGCCGGAAGATCTCCGGGACGTCATCGGTCCCGAGCACCTCCCGGCCGAGGACGCGGTATTCGCCGGCCAGCTTCTCGATCTGCTGACGGCCGATGTCATGGATCTCCTGGGCCGACTTCGTCAGGGTCGTGTGGTAGCGGATCATCGTGTCGTAGACGGCGTCGCCGTCCACGAGCCACGACAGGCCGACCCGCTCGTCCGGCCGGGCGTGGGGGCGGACGCGATCGCGGAGCGTGTCCCGGTACGTCGCCATCGCCGGCCGGACGTCCGTCTCGATCACCTGGCGCAGGCGGTCGCGCCAGGCCGCCGGATCGGCGACGCCGTGCGGTTCGGAGGTCTCGAGGAGAGGATCCTCCGCGATGGGCGAGCCGAGCCATCGGTCGATCTGGGCGATCGTGTCGTCGCAGGCGAACGCGGCCGGCGTCCGGCCGTTCGCGACTCCTTCCAGGAGCCGATCGCTCATGTCCCGGAAGTTCCGGGCGATGCCGTGGGTCTTGGCCAGCATCGCCTCGGCCACCGTCGCGTCCGGGATCGGCAGCTTCGGGAACTGGACCGGGAGGCCCGCCTGCACGCCGAAGATCGGGTCGACGCCGAACTCGGCGAGGCGCGCCTCGAGCACCGCGGCGTTGCGACGCCCGTCGAAGACCAGCATCTCGCGGGTGATCCGATCCTGCGCCGACAGCCCGTCGGTCGGGATGGCCTCGGCCCGGTCGGCGAAGGCGTGGCGCGCCCGGATCTCCTCGTCCTCGCCCGCGCGGCTGGCGTCGTCGAAACGATCGGCGTGCTGGTAGTTGCCCATCAGGTGACCCCAGGTGGGCCACGCGGTGAGGAGGAAGTCGAAGTACTCCTGGGCAAGGGCGTTGACGTCGTCAGGCACGACCGGACCTCCGTCTGGACGGGACGCGGGATGTTGGCTCGGATCGTAGCGGTCGAACCGCCTTGCGGCGTGGTGCCCGGCGAGACCACACTCGGGCCATGACCGGGACCGCCGTCCTGCCCCTCGTCGAGCAGCTCCGCTTCACGCGCACGGAGTTCCGGCGCGGCCTGCGCGGTACGCCGGACGGCGACGCCGTGGAGCGGCTCCAGCCGATGAACTCGATCGGCTGGATCGTCGCCCACATGGCGTGGCAGGAGCAGCGCTATTTCCTGACCCGGGCCCAGGACCGCACGCCGCGGCCGGAGCTGAACGAGATCGCCCCGAACGGCGGGCCGGCCACGACGCCGCCGCTCAAGGCGATGCTGGCGTCCTGGAAGGCCGTGACGGGGGCCGCCGACGCGTGGCTGGATGAGCTGACGCACGACGACCTCGTCGCGCCGCTCGCCGGGCCCGGGCCGAAGCGGACCGTCGGATCGGCGATCCAGCGGGTGACCTACCACTACTGGTTCCATACCGGCGAGATCCTCGCGATCCGCCAGGTGCTCGGGAACGGCCGCCTCCCGGAGTTCGTCGGCGACCTCGACGGCGTGGCGCCGTACCGTCCCGGCTGAGCCCGCAGGCGGCCCCGTCTATCCTTCGGCGGTGACCCGCCCGCACGTCCCGGAGACGATCCTGACGCTCGCCCACGAGCGGTCGGCTGCGCGGGCGGACCGGAACTGGCCGGAGGCCGATCGTCTCCGGGCCGAGATCGAGGCGGCCGGCTGGAAGGTCGTGGACCGCGGCACGGACTTCGCCCTGGAGCCCGCTCATCCACCCACGGTCGAGGATGAGGGCGTCGTCCGGTATGGCTCGTCGTCCGCGGTCCCGTCACGGTTCGGGGAGCCGGATGCCGGATTCGCGACGGTCGTCCTCGTCGCGACCGACTGGCCGCGCGACCTGGAGCGAACGCTCGACGCCCTCGCCGCGCACCTGCCCGACGGCACCTCGATCGTCGTGGTCGCCGATGGCGCGTCCGACGAGCAGGACGTCACGCTCCCGGACGAGCGGGACGGCCTCGAGGTCGTCCGGACGTCCCAGCGGCTCGGCTCCGGCGCGGCCTGGAACATCGGGCTGCGCCGGGCGAGCGGGCCGGTCGTCGCCATCCTCGACACCTCGGTCGAGCCGACCGGCGACGTCGTCTCGCCGCTCGTGGCCGCGCTTTCGGATTCGACCGTCGGCGTCGCCGGCGGGTTCGGCATCGACAGCTCCGATCTCCGTCGCTTCAGCGACGCGCCGGCCGGTTTCGTCACGGCGATCGAGGGGTACGCGATCGCGTTCCGGCGGGCCGATGCGGCAGAGCGCGGCCCGATCGACGAGCACTTCCGGTTCTACCGGAACCTCGACATCTGGTGGAGCCTCGTCCTCCGGGACGAGGGGGAGGGGAGGCCCCCGCGCCGTGCGCTCGCGGTCCCGATCCCGGCCGTCCGCCACGAACACCGCGGCTGGACCTCGCTCGCGGACGACGAGCGGGACCGCCTGAGCAAGCGGAACTTCTACCGGATCATCGACCGGTTCGGATCGCGACGGGACCTGGCGGCGGACTGACCATCGGCGGTCAGCGGGGGCGGGTCGCCTGCCCGTCCGGCCCGTCGATCACGTCGAACCCGAGGGCGCCGATCTCGTCCCGCAACCGATCCGCCGTGGCGTAGTCGCGGGCGGCGCGGGACGCCGAGCGCTCGTCGAGCAGGCGCTGGACGGCTTCCGGCACCTCCGCCGGCGCGCCGGTGCCGGCGGCGGCCGGGCGATCGAGGTCCAGCCCGAGCACGAAGTCGGCGTCGAGGACGAGCCAGCGCCGCTCGTCCGCCGGCAGGTCCGCCTTCAGCGTCTCGCGCACGACCGCGAACGCGGTCGGCAGGTCGAGGTCGTCGTCGATCGCGGCGACGAACCGGTCGTGCAGCTCCCGACCGGACGGCGACAGCGGCGCCGACGGCGCGTGAGCCCGGTCGGTGAGCGGCGGCCCGCCACCGTCGCCGTTGCCGGCGATGCCGTCGGCGGTCCCGACCGGACGGGCCGGCGCGGCGCCGGCGCGCAGGACCGGCGGCGCCGCCCAGGGCCCGTCGGCCGGCGCCGGCCCCAGCGTCGCGAGCCCGGACCGCAGCGAGGCGAGCCCGGCCGCGGCCGCCGCCAGGGACTCGTCCGTGTACTCGAGCTTGTGCCGGTAGCGCGACGTCAGGCAGAGGGACCGGAAGGCGAGCGGGTCGATCCCGCGCGCCGCCACGTCCGCGATCCGCTCGATGTTGCCGGCGGACTTCGCCATCTTCTTGCCGCCCACCTGCAGGAACTCGCCGTGGACCCAGACGCGGGCCGGCGGCCCACCGACGATCGGCGCCGACTGGGCGATCTCGTCCTCGTGGTGGGGGAACACGTTGTCGATCCCGCCGCTGTGGAGGTCGAACCGCTCGCCGAGGTGGCGCAGCGCCATCGCCGAGCATTCGAGGTGCCAGCCCGGGAATCCCTCGCCCCAGCGCCCGGTCGGCCACTTCAGCTGGCGACCCTCGCCGGCCCGCTTCCAGAGGGCGAAGTCGGCCGGGTCGCGCTTGTCCCCCTCGACCTCGCCGCGATGGCCCGCCCGGAGTGCGTCGAGCGTGTTCCCGGACAACGCGCCGTAGGCCGGGAAGGAGGCGACCGAGAAGTAGACGTTGCCGTCGTCACTGACGTAGGCATGGCCGGCGTCGACGAGGCGCTCCGCCAGGTCGACCATCTCGGGGATGTGCTCGGTCGCCCGCGGGTAGACGTGGGCGGGCAGGAGGTTCAGCAGCGCGGCGTCGGCGTGGAACGCGGCCTCGTAGGCATCGGCGATCTCGGCCGTCGTCCGGTGCTCCAGCCCGGCCGCGACGAGCATCCGGTCCTCGCCGCGATCGAACCGCTCGTCGCGCATGTGGCCGACGTCGGTGATGTTCTGGACGTGGAGGACCGGGATCCCGTGCCAGAGAACGACCCGGCGAATCTGGTCGGCCAGGAGGAACGTGCGCAGGTTTCCGACGTGCGCGTACCGGTAGACGGTCGGTCCGCACGAGTACATCCGGAGACGGGCGCCGTCGACAGGCTCGACGGGCTCGAGGCTGCGCGTGAGCGTGTTGCGGAGTCGCAGGGTCATCGTGGATTCGGGGCCGGCTCCAGGGATCTCTTCGACGGGCTACGTCGTTTGGGGGATTCGGGCCTCGCGACCCGGTTCTGCCCTAACGATTCTGACCCAGGCTCGTTATCGGGACAGAGGCCTCGCGGCATTGCATCGTTCCCCCGGCGGTGTGACCTTGCGAGGCCTCATTTCCTGCCCGGCGTCCGACGGTCCCTCGACCCCTTCGGGGGTGGCGAGAGGGCCCACCCTATACTCCGCCCATGCGCCGCTGGGTCTCGATCGTCGTTCTCCTCGCCGGGTTCACCGGTGACGACTACGTCCGCAGCGCGCGGCTTCGGGATCCCGTACCCGTCGAGCGACTGATCGATCCGCGCCGGTCCGGAACACGTGGACTCGCGCCGACGGGTGCCTGGTGGACGCGACCGCGCGGATGACCGATCCGGGCCGGGACGCCGTGACGGTCGCCCGACCCGTCCGAACGGTCCGGCATCGTCCCCCCGTGTCGTTTCGCCGTCGGCAGCTCGCCGGCGTCGCGATCGCCCTCGTCGCGGCCGCCCAGCTGGCCCTCCTGTCGGGGCCGGCCGGCGGCGCCTTCCCGACCGCCCGCGGCGCCGACGCCGATCGCGCCACGATCCTGCTGGGTCGCGCCGACTCGCTCGATCCTGCCCGCCAGGGCGACATCGAGAGCGCCGCGGTCTCGGCGCAGCTGTTCGAGACCCTGACCGCGATCGACGCCGGCCTCCAGACGCGGCCCGCCCTCGCCGCCTCCTGGGAGCTCCGCGACGACGGCGCGACCGTCGTCTTTCACCTTCGGCCGGACCTGACGTTCAGCGACGGCTCGCCGCTGACCGCGGCCGACGTGGTGCGGAGCTGGCTGCGGATCGTCGATCCCGCGAACCCGTCGCCGCTCGTCAGCCTGATGGGCGACGTGACGGGCGCCCTCGCCCATGCCCGCGGCGACGCGACCGATCCGGCCGCGGTCGGACTGTCCGCCGAGGGCGACGACGTGATCGTCCGGCTGACCCGCCCCGCGAGCGACTTCCCGACGATCGTCGCGTCGCCGACGTTCGGGATCGTGCCGCCCGGGATCGACACCGGCGGCAACGGTCTCCAGCCGGGCGACGGCTTCGTCGGCAGTGGCGGCTACACGCTCGCCTCGGACGACCCGACCACGACCACCCTCACCGCGAACCCGCACTACTGGGCCGGGACGCCGCCGATCCGGACGATCGACCTCCTCCACGACGTGGGCGGGCGGAGCCCCGTGACCGCGTTCGAGGACGGCGACGTCGACCTCGCCGACGTCTCGTCGTTCGACGCCTCCTGGCTCGCCTATGACGCGACCCTCGGGCCGCAGCTTCGGCGCTCCGACGGGCTGGCACTCCGCTACTACGGGTTCGACACCTCCCGACCGCCATTCGACGACGTCCGCGTCCGCCAGGCGTTCGCCCGGGCCGTCGACTGGCGGCGGCTCATCGCGCTGACCTCGACCGGCGCGAGCACGCCGGCCACCGGCATGGTTCCGCCCGGAGTGCCGGGGCGCACGGACACGGACTTCCTGCCGCCGCACGACCCCGCCGGCGCCCGCGCCCTGCTCGCCGCCGCGGGCTATCCGGATGGCAAGGGCTTCCCGGACACGGTCCTGCTGGGTGGCGGATCGGAGGACCGGGCCTTCGTCGCGGAGGTCCAGCGCGAGCTGGGCGTCACGATCCGGGTCGAGATCCAGGGCGACGGGTTCTTCGAGCGGCTGGAAGACGATCCGCCCCAGATCTTCTCGATGGGCTGGGTGGCCGACTATCCGGGTCCGAACGACTTCCTCGGGATCCTCCTCGGCAGCGGCGCGTCGAACAACTACGGCCGGTGGTCGTCGCCGGCGTTCGACGCGGCGATCGGGCAGGCCCTGGCGGCGCGCGACGCCGCCGCCGCCCGGACCGCGTTCGACACGGCCGAGGGGATCGTCCGCGACGAGGCCCCGACGATCCCGCTGACCTACGACGTCGAGTGGTCGCTGGCCCGCACGGGCCTGCAGGGCGCCTACGCGAACGGCCTGGGGATCATCCGGATGGCGGGCCTGGCGTGGGATCGATGACGCGGTCCCTCGTGCGCCGACGCGGGCTCCGGCTCGTCGCCTGGTCGGTGATCGGAGGCGGACTCCTTGCGCTCGCGGCGGCCGCCCCGACGCTCGCCGCCGACACGGTCACGTTCGGCTCGCCCGACGCCTCGTCGAAGTTCGGCGACGGCGTCTCGTTCGACCAGCCGGTGACGATCCAGGGGAACGTCGCGCGCGCCGAGATCCTGATCCAGACCCCGGGCGCCATCGGGCCCACGGTCTTCCAGCCGGAGGCCGCGATCTCGAGCGGCACGGACCGGCTCCGCTATCACCTCGACCTGTCCGACGGGAACACGGTGCCGAACACGCCGATCACCGCGCAGTGGCGGGTCGTGACCGGCGATGGCCGATCGATCCTCGGGCCGAAGGTCAGCGAGACGTACGCCGACGACCGCTACGACTGGAAGACCGTGACCGGCGACGTCGTCCGGGTCCACTGGGTGGAGGGCGGCCAGGCGTTCGGCGAGCGGGCCCTGAGGATCGGCGACCAGGCGGTGAAGCAGGCGGCGAGCCTCCTCGGCGTGACCGAGTCGGACCCGATCGACTTCTTCATCTACGCCGACCAGGACGCGTTCTACCAGGCCCTCGGCCCGGCGACCCGCGAGAACGTCGGCGGCCAGGCGCACCCCGACATCCGGACCCTCTTCGCGCTGATCACGCCCGCCGACATCGACGCCAGCTGGGTCGAGAGCGTCGTGCCCCACGAGCTGACCCATGTCGTGTTCCAGACGGCCGTCGACAATCCGTACCACGATCCGCCGCACTGGCTGAACGAGGGGCTCGCGGTCTACCTGTCCGACGGCTATCGCGACTCGGATCGGCGACAGCTGGAGGCCGCCGCGAAGGATGGCTCGATCATGCCGCTCGATGGGCTCGCGGGCGCCTTCCCGACGAGCCAGGACCGGTTCTTCCAGGCCTACGCCGAGAGCGTCTCGGCGGTCGACCGGATCGTCCGCGTCAACGGTCGAGAGGCGCTCGTGAAGCTCATCCGCTCGTACCACGACGGCGTCTCGGACGACGAGGCGTTCCAGGCGGCGCTCGGCGTCGACCTCGCCGGGTTCGAGCGCGACTGGCTGGCCGAGCTCCATGCGACGGTGCCGCAGCGGGTGGGACCGCGGGCGGCGCCCGCCGGACCGCTCCCCGAGGGCTGGACCGGGCCGCAGCCGAACCCGTCCTTCGACGTGACGGGCTCGCTCCCGCCGCAGCCGCCGAGCGCGCCGCGACCGGGCGGCGCCGGCGACGACCTGGTCGCCGGCCTGCTCGGACCCACGGTCGGCGTTCTCGGGATCGTCCTGGTCTTCGTCCTGGGCGTGATCGTGTCCGGGCGGATGCGGCGACGCGGCGCAACGAGCCCCGAGTCCGGCTGGAACCGGGTCTACGGTCGGCCCGTGATCCGTGACGACGCCATCGGGGACGGGGCGGGGGACCGGTCGTCGGATCCCCCGGCCGCGCCGGCCATGCCGGGGATCCGGTTCGGGCCGGACGCGGACCGGGACCCGGGCGATGGCGCGGCCGGCGCGGACGGGGCCGAACCGCCGCTTGCCGACGACGCGGCGCAGCCGGCCGGCCCCGACCCGGCCCGGGCGGACCCGCGATCGCCGGGCGAGGACCCGCGGTCGCCGGCCGAAGACTCGCGATCGCCGGACGAGGACCCGCGATGACCGCGCTCGCGGGCCGGATCCGCTCGATCCCGACCTGGCAGCTCACCCTGGGCGTGGCGCTCCTGGTCCTGGGCTTCCTGATCGCCGCCCAGCTCGCCGCCGAGGGACCCCGCGTCCAGTACACGAGCCAGGAGCGGACGCCCCTGGTGGAGACGACGCTGGCGCTCCAGGCCCAGCAGGACGAGCTCAAGGACCGGATCGTCGCCCTCCGCTCGTCGATCCAGCAGGTCGAGGAGGACAGCGCCGGCTCGCAGACCACGCTCCGGACGCTGAACCAGGATCTCGAGCAGGCGCGGATCGCCGCCGGCCTGATCCCGATGACCGGCACTGGCATCGTGCTGAAGCTCGAGGACTCGACCCAGCCCGTGCCACCGGATGGCAACCAGTCCGACTACCTCGTGGGCGCGAAGGACCTCCGGACGGTCGTCGACCAGCTCTGGCAGGCCGGCGCCGAGGCGGTCGCGATCAACGACGAGCGGGTGACCACCTCGACCGCGATCATCGACATCGGCGGGTCGCTCCTCGTGAACGCCGCGTACCTCGCCGGGCCGTACCAGGTCACCGCGATCGGCCCGACGGACCTGTTCGCGAAGCTGTCCGCGACCCGGGGCTGGGAGGACTTCGTCCGGACCCGGCGCGGCTCCTTCGGGATCGGGATCTCGTGGGCCGAGCCGCCGACGGTCGACGTTCCGGCCTTCGCCGGCTCGGTCACGCTCCGCGAGTCGCGGGCGGTCGCATCGCCGTCGGCTGCCGCTCTGCCGTCGCCGGCCGCGCCGTCGAGCGTCGAGCCGTGAACGGCCGGCGGAGCCACCCGGAGCCGGACGCGATGCATCGCCGCCGGAGCCAGCTGTCGATCGCCGTGGTCGCGTTCCTGCTCGGCCTCCTCGTCGTGGTCCAGCTCCGGACGCAGTCGAGCGGCTCGGCGCTCCAGAGCAAGTCCGCCCAGGACCTGACGACCCTCGTCGGCAGCCTGAACACCCGGAACGACCAGCTGCGAACGGAGATCTCATCCCTCCAGAACCAGCTCGACGAGCTCCGCGCCGACCACGCGAACGGCGCGACGTCCCTCGAGGAGATCCAGTCCGAGCTGGCCCGCATCCGGGCCTGGGCGGGCGTGGACGCGGTCTCCGGGCGAGGCGTGACGATCGTCGTCGGCGGCGACATCGACGCGGCGTCGGTCGACGATCTCCTCAACGAGCTCCGGAACGCCGGCGCCGAGGCCATCGCCATCGAGAGCATCCGGGTCGTGCCCGGGACGACGATCAGCGGCGTGCCGGGCGCGCTCGACGTCGACGGCTTCCTGCTCCGCGACCCGTTCATGATCCGAGCGGTCGGCAGGCCGGACACGCTCGTCGGTTCGCTGACGCGGTCCGGCGGGATCATCGCCCAGCTGGCGGCCACGACGCCGTTGGCCACGATCGAGCTCCAGCCGAGCGACGACCCGATCACCCTGCCCGCGACCAGCCGCAATCTCGTCCCGAGTCATGGCCATCCGCGTCTTTGATACCCTCGGCCGGATGACCGACCGGCCCACGCTCGAGCTGTACCTCGGCGACATCGTGCGACTCCGGCGGCGTCATCCCTGTGGCGGCGACACCTGGCTCGTGGACCGCCTCGGCGCCGACATCGGCCTGCGCTGCCGGACGTGCGACCGCCATGTGCTGGTCGACCGGCGCACGGTGGAGCGCCGTCTGGCCGGCTTCGTCGAGCGCGGCGACCCGGTCGTCAGCGCGGCCGTTGCGCCGCGGCCCGGCGCCCCGTGACCTCGGGCGGAGCCACGCCCGCGAGCCTCGCACCGTCCGAGGGCGCGCTCGCCGTCTTCAAGAACCGCCCGTTCCTCCTCCTCTGGCTCGCCCAGGCGGCGACCCAGATCGGCGGGAACATGGTCATCTTCGGCCTGACCGTCATCATCTCGGAGTCGACCGGGTCGACCACCGCGGTCAGCGCCCTGATCTTCACGTTCCTCCTGCCGGCGGTCCTCTTCTCCGCGTTGGCCGGCGTGTTCGTCGACCGGCTCGACCGGCGGCTCGTCCTCATCGCCACGAACATCCTGCGTGGCCTCGCGTTCGTCGCGATCTACTTCGTCGGCGACCACCTCGGCCTGCTCTACCTGCTGAACATCACCGTCTCGACGATCACCGTGTTCTTCGGCCCGGCCGAGGCGGCGATGATCCCGAAGCTGGTCCCGAAGCGGCAGCTCATCTCGGCGAACGGGATCTTCACGCTGACGCTGAACGCCGCGTTCGCCGTCGGGTTCACGCTCCTCGGCCCGCTGATCGTGAAGATCGCCGGTGCGCCGGCCCTGATCGCGGTCGTGGCGGCGCTGTACTTCGTGGCGGCCGTGTTCTGCTGGACGCTGCCGGCCGCCCCGCCCGCTCCGAGCCCGGCAGGGCCCCAGGGCGCGCGCGGCCGGGTCCGCGAGGCCGAGAGCGCTATCGGTGAGGTCGCCACGCAGCTCCGCGAGGGCATCGGGTTCATCCGCGATCACCGCGAGGTGCGCTGGTCGTTGAGCTACCTGGCGATCGCTGCGTCCCTCGTCGGCGTCCTCGGGGTCATCGGCCCGGCGTTTGCCCAGAAGACCCTGGGCCTGAGCCCGGCGGACTTCGTCGTGATCGTCCTCCCGCTGGGCGCCGGGATCGTGATGGGGATCCTCCTCCTCAACGCCTACGGCCGGCTGATCCCCCGGCGCCGGGTGATCGAGGGCGGCCTCATCGCCCTCGGCGTCCTGCTCGCCCTGATGGCGCTCTCCGGCCGGATCAGCGCCGTTCTCGATCGCACGGTCGCCGGCACCAGCCTTCCGGACCTCTCGCTCCTCACGTCGCTCCTCTCGATCGTCGTCGCGGTCGCATTCTTCGCGGGGATCGCCTACGCGTGCGTCGCGATCCCGTCCCAGACACAGCTCCAGGAGGACCTGCCGGAGGACGTCCGCGGTCGCGTGTTCGGCGTGCTGAACATGCTCGTGTCGGTCGCCAGCTTCCTGCCGATCCTGGTCGTCGGCCCGATCGGGGACCTGGTCGGCCCGACCGCCGTCATGGTCATCGTCGCCGGGTTCGTGGTGCTCTCCGGGGTGCTGTCGATCTACTTCCGCGGGCCGCTCCGGGCGGTGGAGCGGGACTCGCGGGCCAGCGTCGGCAACCGGACGGACCCCTTCATCGAGGCCCTGGGCGCCGAGGTGGCCGGGCCGGAGGACTTCCTCGACGAGGACGGCGACGGCGTGCCGGACGCGACCGGGCCCGGCGCCGCCGCGAAGATCACCGCGGCCGAGACGCAGGCGATCGATGCGCGGCGCGAGGCGGAATCGGTCGACGGCCTGCCCGCGCAGGACCTGGGCGACGGCGCGGCCGCCGAGGCCGGCGAACCCGCGCGAACGCCGGTCGCGACGGCCGAGACCGGATCGGATGAGCCCGTCGCCGATCGGACCGATCGCGACCCGCACGCCGGCTGAAGGTCGACCGTTGGCTCGAGTCGCCGTCGTGTTCACGGGCGGGACGATCAGCATGCGCCACGACGTCGCCGCCGGCGGCAACGTGCCGGTCCTGGGCGGCGACGCGCTCCTCTCCACCGTGCCGGGCCTGGACCGGATCGCCGAGGTGGTCCCGATCGACCTCGGCCTGACGCCCGCGAGCCATTTCCAGTTCGACGCCCTGTTCGACGTCCACCGCGCCGTCTCCGACGCGGTCGCGCGCGATGACGTCGACGGTGCGGTCGTCGTCCAGGGGACGGACGCGATCGAGGAGACCTCGTTCTTCCTCGATCTGCTCCACGCCGGTCGCAAGCCGGTGGTCGTGACCGGGGCGATGCGGTCGGCCAGCCAGCCCGGGTACGACGGCCCGCGGAACCTGGCCGACGCGGTCCGGGTCGCCGCCTCGCCGGCCGTCGCGACCGCCGATCCCGGTGTCGTGGTGGTCCTCGCGGGCACGATCGAGCCGGCCGACGACGTGACGAAGACCCACGCGTCCGCGTTCGACACGTTCCGGAGCCTGGACACGGGCCCCATCGGCCGGGTCGGCGGCGGCGACGTGGTGCTGTCGCGGGTTCGCGGACCGCGCCGCCACGTGACGGCCAGCCGGGCGGCGACCCGGGTCTTCCTGGTGACCGCGACCGTGGCGACGGACGGCACGCCGCTCGCCGCGCTCCGTGCCGCCGGCGCTGACGGCTTCGTCGTGGCCGCGACCGGCGCTGGCAACACGGATCCGTCGCTGCTGGCCGCAGCCGAGGCCGCGATCGCCGACGGGTTGCCGGTCGTCCTGGCGACGCGGTGCCCGGCCGGCGCGGCCGGCGCGGGGTACGCCTTCGCGGGTGGCGGCGCGACCTGGCTCCGGGCCGGCGCGATCCTGGCCGGCCACCTGACGGGTCCGAAGGCCCGGATCGCGCTGGCGCTCGGTCTCGGGGCCGGGCTGGATGGCGACCGCCTCGCGGACCTCCTCGCCGACCCGGCACCGATCCACGACCCGGACTGGTTCTGGAGCGACGCCCCGGCAGCCGACGACGACGCCTCGCTGGCCTCCCTCCTGGGGGATCGCTGATGCCGCTGGACCTGCTCGTCAGCGGCGGCCGGATCGCGACGCTGGCCGGGCGCGAGGGCTTCGGCTGGGTGGAGGCGGTCGGGATCACCGACGGCCGGAT
>DATBGP010000426.1:0-3960 GCA_036557925.1 Candidatus Limnocylindrales bacterium
CGTGGCCCGCCGGTCGATGACCGAGAAGGAGGGCAAGGCCGATGCCCAGCCCTTCCACCTGATCCTGCTCGCGAAGGACCTGACCGGCTACCGGAACCTCTGCCGGCTCGTCACCGACGCCCATGTCGACGGCTACTACTACCGGCCCCGGATCGACCACGAGCACCTCGCGAAGCACGCCGAAGGACTCGTGGGGCTCAGCGCCTGTCTCGGCGGCGAGATCCCCCGGGCCCTCGAGGTGGAGGACTGGGACGGCGCGAGGCGGCTCGCCGGGGAGTACCGCGACATCCTGGGACCGGACAACTTCTTCCTGGAGCTCCAGGACCACGGCCTGGCCGAGCAGAAAGCGCTGAACGAGAAGCTCCTCCGGCTCTCGCCCCAGACCGGGATCCCGCTCGTCGTCACGAACGACCTCCACTACGTCCACCAGCAGCAGTCGGCGGCCCATGACGTCCTGCTCTGCGTTGGCACCGGCAACAACCTCGACACGCCGGGCCGGATGAAGTTCGAGACCGACGGCTTCTGGCTGAAGTCGGCAGCCCAGATGGCGGCGCTCTTCCCGGACCAGCGCGAGGCGATCCTGAACAGCCGCCGGATCGCCGAGATGACCGACCTGGAGCTGCCGCTCGGCCAGCTCCGGATCCCGCACTTCCCGGTGCCGGACGGCGAGACCGTCGAGACGTGGCTAGGGAAGGAATGCGAGCGCGGCCTCCGGGAGCGCTACGGCACCGTCACGAAGGAGCTCCGGGAGCGCCTCGACTACGAGCTCGGCGTGATCATCTCGATGGGCTACGCGGGCTACTTCCTGATCGTCGCCGACTTCGTCCGGTTCGCCCGGGAGCAGCGGATCCAGACGACGTGCCGCGGCTCCGCGCCGGGCTCGATCGTGACCTACACCCTCGGCATCACGCCGGTCGACCCGATCGCCTACGGCCTCCCGTTCGAGCGGTTCCTGAACCCGGATCGGGTGACGATGCCGGACATCGACGTCGACTTCGAGGACGAGCGGCGCGACGAGGTGATCTCGTACGTGAGCCGCAAGTACGGCTCGGATCACGTCGCCCAGATCATCACGTTCGGGACGATGCTGGCCCGAGCCGCGATCCGCGACGTCGGCCGCGTGCTCGGCTACAGCTACGGCGAGGTCGACCGGGTCGCGAAGGCCGTCCCGAACCAGCTCGGGATCAAGCTCGACGAGGCCCTCGAGATCTCGCCCGACCTCCGGAGCCAGGTCGACGCCGACAGCGGCGTGAAGCGGATGATCGACTTCGCCCGCCAGCTCGAGGGCGTCGCCCGGAACGCCTCGACCCACGCGGCGGGGGTGGTCATCAGCCGCGAACCGCTGACGGAGCTCATGCCCCTCCAGAAGGCGACGAACTCCGATGCGCTGATGACGCAGTACGAGATGCACGGGATCGAGGCGCTCGGCCTGCTGAAGTTCGACTTCCTGGGCCTCTCGAACCTCACGATCCTGCGCCACGCCGTGGACCTCGTCCGGCAGGAGCGGGCGATCGAGATCGACCTGGACCACATCCCCCTGGACGACAGGTCGACGTTCGAGCTCCTCGCCTCCGGCGAGACGACCGGCATCTTCCAGCTCGAGTCGGCGGGGATGCGCCGGTACATCCGCGACCTCAAGCCGACGTCGGTCCTCGACCTCGCCGCGATGGTCGCCCTGTTCCGGCCCGGCCCGATGGACAACATCCCGTCGTACATCCGGCGGAAGCACGGCCAGGAGCCGGTGACCTATCTCCACCCGCTGCTGGAGCCCTACCTGGAGAAGACCTACGGGATCTTCGTCTACCAGGAGGACATCATGTCCGCGGCGATCGCCCTCGGCGGCTTCACGGGCCCCGAGGCCGACACCCTCGGCTACGCGATCCGGAAGAAGAAGTCGTCGGTGCTCCGGGCGCAGCGGGAGAAGTTCGTCACCCAGGCCGCCGAGCGCGGCGTCCGCCCCGACGTCATCGACGCCGTCTTCACCGCCTTCGAGCCGTTCGAGCGCTACGGCTTCAACAAGGCTCATGCGACCTGCTACGGGCTGATCGCGTACCAGACCGCCTACCTGAAGGCGAACTACACGGTCGAGTACATGACGGCGGTCCTCACGGCCTTCCGGTCGAACGAGGAGAAGGTCGCGGCCGCCATCGCCGAGTGCCGGCGGATGGGGATCGAGGTCCTGCCGCCGGACGTGCACCGCAGCGACGTCGAGTTCACCGTCGAAGGGCCCGCCATCCGCTTCGGGCTGCTGGCCGTGAAAAACGCCGGCCAGGGCGCGATCGAATCGATCGTGGCGGCCCGCAGGGAGGGCGGCGAGTTCAAGTCCCTGCGTGACTTCTGCGAGCGGGTCGACCTCCGGCTCGTGAACTCCCGGGTCATCGAGGCCCTCGCCTGGGTCGGCGCGCTCTCGGCGTTCGGCCACCCGGTCCAGATCATCGACGCGCTGCCGACGATCCTGCCGTCGGCCCAGGCGGTCCAGCAGCAGCAGGCGACCGGCCAGCTGTCCGCGTTCGACCTGATGTTCGCCGAGGCGCCGGTCGAGGCCCTGCCGCCGCGGACCGAGGCGCCGCGCCGGGAACGGCTCCGGAAGGAGAAGGAGCTGCTGGGCCTCTACCTGTCGGAGCACCCGATGGGCGAGGTGGCGGAGCAGGTCGGGGCGTTCGTGACGGCCTACAGCGGCGACCTGAAGGACGAGTCGCTCGACGGCCAGCGCGTCGTGATCGGCGGGATCGTGACCGGCTTCCGGACGGTGATCACGAAGTCGAAGTCGACGATGGGGATCGCCACGCTCGAGGACCTCCAGGGCACGGTCGAGGTCGTCGTGTTCCCGCGGATGTACGAGCAGACCCTCGGGACGTGGGCGGAGGGCTCGATCCTCCTGGTCGCCGGCCGGGTCGACCACCGCGGCGAGGACGTGTCGCTCCTCGCGGACGTCGTCGTCGACTGGGACGAAGCGGTCCGGCGCGGGCCCGAGGCCTTCGCCCGGGAGGTGGCGGCCGGGGATCGTGGGCGTGGTCCGCGACGGGGGCCGAACGGTGGGAACAGCAACGGCTCGAACGGCAACGGCTCGAACGGCAACGGCGGCGGCTGGTCCGGGCGCTCCGGTTCGAACGGTGGCTCCGGCGAGGACTGGATCCCGCCGACCGACGCGATCGACGCGCCGGCAGGCGAGCCGGTCGCGGTGGGCCCGGGACGCCCCGACGAGCGACCTGCGAACGCGGATGAGGTGCGGCCAGGCGTCCCCCGCGTCTCGCCCTTGCGGGCGGAGGCGGTCGCCGCCCGAGCGTTCGCCACGGCAAGCGCCACAGCGGGCTCGGACGTCGCGACGCTGCCCGCCATCGCGCCGGCGGAGCCGATCCCGACCTATGCCGAGCCGCCGGACCTCGCCGTCGCCCGCGGCATCGTGGACGTGCCGGACGAGCCGGCGCTCCCCGACGAGGCTCGCAACCGGGCGGCCATCGCCTCCGAGGCGCCGACGCCGCAGATCGAGAGCCAGCCCGACCAGGTGCTCCACGTCCGGTTCGGCGGGGCGGCCCCGGACCGGCTCGTCCTCGCGATGGAGACGTTCCGGACGCTCCTCCGGGAGCGACCGGGCGGGACTCGGGTGGTGCTCCACGTCCCGTCGACGAACGGCTCGGCGACGCTGCCGATGGAGCTCAGCCGGCGGGTGGCCTACGACGCCGACCTTCTCGCCGAGGTCCGCCGACGGCTCGGCGACGGCCTCGTCGAGCTCCGCCTCGCCTGAGGCGTTCGCTACCCTGTCGACCGTGAACGAGCTCGTCGGCGCCGTCCTCACCCGCCCGGCGGTCGACGCATCCGCGGCCGCCGCGGTGCTCGCCTCGGGGTGGGGGATCGTCGGCGACGTCCGCCCGCTGCCGAGCGAACGGGATCGGAACTTCGCCGTCCTCGTCGACGGCCGGGAGCGCTGGGTCCTGAAGCTGTCGAACGCGTCCGAGGAGC
>DATBGP010000427.1:0-3436 GCA_036557925.1 Candidatus Limnocylindrales bacterium
CCGGCTCCAGTCGCTGAAGAGCAACGAGAGCGCGCAGAGCCCGGGCGACAGGGCCTGGCCCGGGCCGAAGGTCCGGCCGTCCGCGGCCGGTCGCAGCAGGACGTTGTCGTCGCAGAGGCTGTTCGGGTCCGTCCGGCCCGGATCCACGTAGTTCCCGAACGCGAGCGTCGGGAGCGTCGCATCGCCCTCCCACGTCGCGGCGAAGGCCATCGTCGAGGCATCGCCGCCGTCGAACGCCCAGCGCTCGTTCGCGTTCTCGAAACGGCAGTCGCCGAGGCCGCGCAGAAGGTCGTTGCCGCCGTTCCGGAGGACCGCGAGATCGACGATGCCGTCGCCGTCGATGTCGATGGGGTAGGCGCCGGTCACGGCCCGCAGGTCGGTCTCCGGCGCATGGATCTGCGAGAAGCGGAGCGCGCCGGCGACCGGCGACTCGTTCCGGAACAGCCCGGCCGGGTTGGCGCCGCCCGCGACGTACAGGTCCTGGCGGCCGTCGCCGTCGCAGTCGAAGGCCGCGACGCCGCCGCCCGTGAAGTACGGCAGCGTTCCGTCGTACGTGATCGCGACCCCCGCGGTCGCGGTCTCCTCCACGAAGCGCGGGACGACCGGCCGGGGAGCGCCGGCGAGCGGACCCGCGGTGACCGCCCACGCGCCCGCCGCCACCGATCCCACGAGGACGACGGCGAGGATGGCGGCCGCGGCCCGCCGCCGGGTCATCCGACCGATGCCGTCACCCGTCGGGCGGAGGCGTCGAGCCCCACCAGGGTCGCGACGTTGCCGCGGCTGAAGGCGAGGTCGACGCGGGGCGGACTGCCGTCGAGGATCGCCGCCTGGAGGTCGTCGACCTCGGCCCGGTAGTCGTCGATCGACGGCGTCTCGAGCACCTCCTCCTCCCCATCCCGGAGGATCCGCATGACCGGCGAGGGACCGTCGGGCTCGGGCAGGAACGGATGGTCGACGACGAGCGTCGCCTCGCTGCCGACGACCTCGATCCGCTCCCGGTCGGCCGCGGCGAAGCCGCACTCGAAATGGGCCAGCAACCCGCCCGGGAAGCGCAGCGCCCCGACGAACGAGCGATCCACGCCCCGCTCGTCGAACCGGGCGAACCCGGCCAGCGCCTCCGGCTCCTCGCCGGCGACGCGGCGCGCCAGGCTGACCGGGTAGCAGCCCACGTCCCAGAGCGAGCCGCCGCCCAGCTCGGGGTCGATCCGCGGGTCGTTCGGATAGGTCAGGAAGAACGAGAACGCGCCGTTGATCACCTGGATGTCGCCGAGGATCCCGGAGCGGGCGATCTCCACGGTCCGGAGGGTCTGCGGGTGGTGGAGGTACATGAACGCCTCGACCGCGACCCGGCCGGTCCGGTCCGCGGCGTCGACGACCTCGTCCACCTCCTCCACGCGCATCGCGAGCGGCTTCTCGCAGAGCACGTGCTTGCCGGCCTCCAGCGCGCGAACGGCCCACTCCGCGTGGAGGCTGTTCGGCAGGGCGACGTAGACCGCGTCGATGGACGGATCGTCCAGGAGGGCATCGAACGACGGATGCACCGACGCGACTCCGTGACGTTCCGCGAACGCGCGCGCGCGAGCCTCATCACGTCCGGCGACCGCGCGGAGCTCGCCGCGCGGGTTGTCGACGAGCGCACGAACGATGCGCGGCGCGATCCGGCCCGGCCCCAGGATGCCCCAGCCGAGCCGCCCGTCCGTCCGTCCGTCCGTCACGTCGTGTCCTCCATCGGGGTCGCCGCTCGACCGTCCGACGGCAATCTACAACGCCCGTTGCGGGACGCAGGCCGCGTGGTATCGTCTGCCCGGTCTTTTGATCAGGAGGAACACAAATCCCCGTGACCTCCGTCCGCGACGAAGCCGGCCTGCGCAGCGAGACGATCCGTCGGGCGAACCTCAGCTCGATCGTCCGAGCCCTCCACGACGGCGGCCCGATGTCGCGGTCCGCCCTCGTCGCCCGCAGCGGCCTGACCCGCAGCGCGATCCGGGCGCTGATCGGTGAGCTCGTCGCCGGCGGCCTCGTGTCGGAGGGCCGTCCCGCCCTCCTCGGCACGCCCGGCCGGCCGTCGCCGCTCGTGAGCCTGGAGCCCCGGGGCGCGGTCGTCCTGGCGTTCGACATCGAGGTGGACTCGCTCGCCGTGGCGCGGATCGGCCTCGGCGGCGTGGTCCTGGACCACGTCCGGCGCGATCGTCCCCGAGGCCATTCGAGCCTCGCCGCGATCGTCGACGACCTCGCGGAGCTCGCCTGGACCATCCGCGAGCGGACCGTTGACGGCGAGGCCGGGGCCCTGATCGCCGACGAGATCGGCGTCGGCGTGGCCGTGGCCGGTGTCGTCCGCCGCGCCGATGGCCTCGTCTCGATGGCGCCGAACCTCGGCTGGACGGACGAGCCCCTGGGCGCCCGGCTGGCCCGGGCCCTCGGCAGTGACGTGGCGATCGCCGTCGCGAACGAGGCGGAGCTCGGCGCCCTGGCGGAGGCCCGGCGGGGGGTCGCGCGCGGCGCCGATCACGTGCTGTTCATCTCCGGCGAGGTCGGCGTGGGCGGCGGGCTCCTGGTGGACGGTCGCCCGTTCGCGGGCGTCGCCGGCTACGGCGGCGAGGTCGGCCACCTGCCGGTGAACCCGGCGGGTCGCCCGTGCAGCTGCGGCTCGATCGGCTGCTGGGAGACCGAGATCGGGGCGCTGAGCCTGCTCCGGCGGGCAGGTCGGTCCGAGCGCGGCGGCCGGCTCGAGATGGACGGGCTCCTCCGCGACGCCGCCGCCGGGGACCGCCCGGCGCTCGCCGCGCTCGAGGAGACCGCCCGCTGGATCGGCATCGGCCTGGCCGGCCTCGTCAACACGCTGAATCCGAGCCTCGTCGTCTTCGGCGGGCTCTTCCAGCGGATCCAGCCGTTCGTCGCCCCGATCGTCGAGGCCGA
Organism: Candidatus Limnocylindrales bacterium; assembly: GCA_036557925.1. Lineage (GTDB taxonomy): Bacteria > Chloroflexota > Limnocylindria > Limnocylindrales > CSP1-4 > CF-46. The sequence goes on from DATBGP010000427.1 coordinate 2,917, forward strand.
GCTGGATCGTCGGGCGCTGCCGGCGCCTCGACGGCTCGTCCGCGTCGTGGCCGGCTCCCTCGGGGCCGAGGCGCCATTGATCGGCGCCGCCGAGCTCGCCCTGGAGCCCATCCTCGCCGACCCGGCCGCCTGGCTGCGTCGATCGGCGGATTCGTCGGAAACGCGAAAGTTGGCAGTCAGGAGGGTGGTAGCCTAGCGCCGACCCAGCGAGGCGAACGAGGGGCCCGACCCCTCGAATGCACTGTCGTCACTTGAGGAGGAGCGCACCACATGATCGGTCGAAAGCTGGCGATCACGATCGCCAGCGCCGCAGTGATCCTGAGCGCGTGCAACAGCAGCTCGAGCCCGAGCGGCGGCGCGGGCGGCTCAGGCGGGACAGCCAATGGCTGCACCGTCGGCGTCTCGTGGAACAACTACTCGCAGGAGCGCTGGAAGAAGGCCGACGAGCCGGCGATGCAGAAGGCCATCGCGGCGAAGGGCGGCAAGTACATCCGCGCCGACGCGAACGACAAGGCCGAGC
>DATBGP010000428.1:0-3804 GCA_036557925.1 Candidatus Limnocylindrales bacterium
CCGACGTCGTCGATGATCTCGTTGGCCGGCACCTGGAGCTCGTTCTGCTTGAACTCCACCACGGCGGCCGCCGTCTCGTCGCCGTAGTCGCCGTCGGCCCCGAACTGCGGGAGGGCGTTCGGGTTCCGAAGGAGCAGGACCTGCTGGATCTTGCGCACGTGCTCGCCGGTGCGGTGCTGGGTGCGCGAGATCCGGTCCTGGTCCGCGGCGACCGCCTCGAGAATCGGGTCGCCGGCGAAGAGCTGCGAAGTGAGCACGGCCGTCTCCATCCAGGCGTTCGGAACAGGCGTCAGGAGGGACCCTATGGGTCGGCCGTCGCGGATGCGTCTCGGGGGCGTCGGACGGGTTCGGCAGGCATGAGGGTGAGCCTGCGTCGAAGCAGGTCAGCCGGCCCGGTAGCCGGTTCGCGAACCCTCGCCCGGCTCGCGGACGCCCTCCTCCGGAGCCGCGCCCTCGACCTCCTCGGTCGGCGGCGCCACCCGGATCGCGAGGCGCTTCCGAAGGGCCCGCCACCGGTCGACCGCCCGACGCTCCTCGGTCGCGGTCAATGCGATCCCGCCGTAGCGCGCGAGGCCGTAGTCGGCCGCGAGCAGGTCCAGCGACAGCTCCGGCCCGCCCGCCCGAATCCGCGCTGCGTGCTCGGTCGGCGTCTCGCCGGCCAGCCGGCGCACGACCGGATGCTTGTCGAGGTCCTCGAGCAGCGCCGTGTACGCCTCGACCGCCCCGACCGGTGACGGGCGCCGCCCGAAGCGGCGCGGCCGTCGCGCCGCCGGGGCGTTCGGGCCGCCGCGATCCACGACCCGTTCCTCCTGGACCGGATCGTCGTCCGGCGGCTTCGTCCGGAGCATCCAGAGCGCGACGAGGAGGAGGACCCCGCCGACGATCGCGGCGACGAGCAAGCCGCCGATCCCGAGCGTCATCATCCGGTCCGCATCCGGGTTGCCGGACCCCACCGCGCCCGTCGCCGCGGTGCTGGTCGTTCCGAGGTTCTCGGTCCCGAACAGGCCCCGGATCGCGATGATCCCGACGACCAGCGCGAGGAAGAACAGGACCCGCCGGCCGGTCTTGTCGAAGCCGGCGGCGAGGCCGGCGATGAGCATCGGGCCGAGGGCGATGCCGAAGGCGATCGAGAGGACCGTCCCGGCGATCACGGCCATCGGCAGGGACAGGGCGATCGCCCCGATCAGGAGCAGCAGGGTCAGGGCCAGCCAGGCCGGGTTGCGCCGCCAGTCGACGCCCTGCTGCCCGCCGACCGCGCCGAGGCGGGCGAACGCGAGGGCCAGGACGGTCGAGCCGACGAAGACCACCGAGGCGACGAGCGTGTCGGCGAGGAACCGCGATCGATAGGGCTCGGCGATCAGGCCGCCCATGAGCGCGGCGAACGCGAGACCCGGCGCACCGAACGCGAGCAGCCGGGTCAGCGTGCCCTCCGCCGGCGGGAGGCGCGCGTGGGCGAAGCCCCGGAGCATCGCCAGACCGGCCAGCAGGCCGCCCGGATGGGCCGCGAGGGCCGGCACGAGCCCGTCGCTCAGGGCGCCGCGGGCGGCTCCGGACGCCAGCAGGCCGACCGCTCCCGCGAGGGCCACCAGTCCGAGCGCGGCGAAGGGCCACGCCCGGCCGAGCCGCGGCCCGACCACGTGGGCCGCGACGGCGCCGATCGCGACGACGATCGCCAGCTGCGCGATCCCGAGCTCCGGCTGGTGGAGGGTGAACTCCTGGATCAGGCCGCCGACGACGGAGATCCAGGCGGCCTCGGCGACGACGACGAGCGCGACCGGGGCGAGGAGGAGGGCGCGGGACGCCACCCGGCGCGAGACGCTCGGCGCCTCGTCCGCGATCGGGTTCGGGGCACCGCCGTTCGGCGGGGTCGCGGCGGCCGGGCTCGCGGCGGTCGGCGCGCCGGTCATCCCGCCGCCACCCCGACGACCGTCCGCATCGCGAGCGACTCGGCCGTCTGCCACGGCCCGTCGAGCTGGGCGATCCGGACCGCCAGACCCGCGCCGCGGGCACGAGCCGCGTTCGCCTCCGCGTGCTTGCCGCACGCCACGACGACCACCGGGCAGCCGGTCCGCTCGAGGCTTCGGAGGTGGCTCAGGAACGGCGACGGGTCCCGGGCGGTGACGACGACGACGGTCGTACCCGGGCGGACCGTCCGGACGACTGCGGCCAGCAGCCGGTCGAAGTCGGCCGAGGGGTGCGAGGACAGGCGCGCGAGCAGATCGAGGACGCGCTCGATCTGGCCCGGCGCCTCGGACGGCGCGAGCATCGCGAAGCGGCTCTCCGCGCCGTGGTAGCCCGCGGCCGCCAGCCCGAACGAGGCATGCTCATGGGCGAGCGACCGGGCGATCGAGGCCGCGACGACGAACAGCGACTCCACCTCGCTGTCGTCGAGGGTCGTCTCCCAGGCCCGTCCGGCGTGGGTCTGGACGTCGAGGGCGATCAGCACCTCCCGATCCCGCGACGGCTCGAAGACCTTCACGACCGGCCGGCCGAGCCGGGCGCTCGCCCGGGCGTGGACGCGCCGGACCGGGTCGCCGGGAGCGTACTCGCGCACGCCCGCGAACCGCGACGGGTCCTCGGTCAGGCCCGCGTGCGCCCGATCCGTGCCGCCCCACTGGTCGCGCCGCCGGAGCGGGCCCGTGGGCACCGTCCGGGGGCGGACGAGGAAGCGGTCCATCACCAGCCGCCGCGCCACGGCCGCCTCGCGGGCGAAGAGATCGCCGACGGCGAGGTCGACAGGCCCCACCTCGTACGAGCCGCGCCGGTTCGCCCCGAGGTGGAAGTGCCGAGTGACCCGCTCGAAGGGCGCCAGCGTCCAGGCGTTCCGGAGGACCCGGGTCCCCTCGTCGCCGATCTCGAGGGACCGCTCGCGCACGACGACGCCAGGGCTGGCCCCGTCGTTCGCGGTCAGCCACGAGAGCGGCAGGCCCTTCCGGTTCCAGACCTCGACCGTCGTCGGGATCTCCTCGCCCCACGTCATCCGGTGCCGGCTGAGCGTCCGGGTGTAGCGGACCTCCGAGAGGCCCCGCCGGGCCCAGACTGCTCGGACGATCTCGAGGAGGAGGATGACGATCGCCAGGACGACCGCGACGGGAACCGCCGTGAAGACGCCCGCAAGCAGGAGGAGGATCGCGAGGAAGGTCGTGCCCGTCACGGCGGCGGCCGGTCCTCAGCCGGCGGCGATCGGCGGGACCGGGACGTCGTCGAGGATCCCGGTGAGCGCCGCGTCGGACGAGGCGCCGCGGAGGCTTCGATCGAGATCGACGACGAGCCGGTGGGCGAGCACCGGCCGGGCGATCGCCTTCACGTCGTCGGGGCGGACGAACGACCGGCCGTCGAGCACGGCCGTCGCCTGGGCCGCCCGGTAGAGCGCGACGGTCGCGCGCGGGCTCGCCCCGAGCTGGATGTCGGGGTGCATCCGCGTCGCGCGGACGAGCGCCACGAGATAGGCCTCGACCTCCTCGGCGACGCGCACCCGGCGGACCTCGTCGCGGAGGGCGAGGAGCTGCGGGGCGTCGGTCACCGGCTCGATCCGGTCGAGCGGCTCGGCCGCATCCTGGTGCCGGCGGGCGATCGACCGCTCGTCGATCTCGTCCGGATAGCCGAGCCGGATCCGGACGAGGAAGCGGTCGAGCTGGGCCTGCGGGAGCGCGAACGTCCCTTCGAACTCGATCGGGTTCTGGGTCGCGAGGACGACGAACGGCTCCGGCAGGGGTCGCGTCGAGCCCTCGATCGAGACCTGCCGCTCCTGCATCGCCTCGAGGAGGGCGGCCTGGGTCCGCGGCGTCGCCCGGTTGATCTCGT
>DATBGP010000429.1:0-14675 GCA_036557925.1 Candidatus Limnocylindrales bacterium
GCGCGCCCGCGAGGCCTCCTAAGCCATGGACATCGCGGTCATCGGCGGCGGGATCAGCGGCCTGAGCACAGCCTGGGCGCTGCGGACCCACCATCGAATCACCCTGTTCGAGAGCGAGACCGACCTCGGCGGCCACACCACGACGGTCGAGGTGCCGGGCGCCGACGGCCGGCCGGTTGCGATCGACATGGGCTTCATCGTCTACAACGAGACGACGTATCCGCGATTCGTGGGCCTGCTCGACGACCTGGGGGTCACGACGCAGCCGAGCGACATGTCGCTCGGGTCGCGCTGCCGGGCCTGCGGTGTGTCCTTCAGCTCACGCGGCCGATCCGGCTTCTTCGCCCAGCGCCGGCTCGTGGCGCAGCCGGGGCACTGGCGCATGTTCGTCGACATCGCCCGGTTCTATGCGGAGGCTCGCCGAACGCTGGACTCCCCGGAGCCGAGCGACGAGACCCTCGAGGCCTGGCTCGCCGCCCGGACCTTCGGCCGGCGCTTCCGCGAGCACTTCCTCATCCCGATCACCGCGGCCGTGTGGTCGACGGCCGCCGACCGGATCGGCTCCTTCCCGATCGACTACCTGCTTCGCTTCCTCGACCACCACGGTCTCATCGGGGTCGGCCGCTCGCTCCAGTGGCGGACGATCACCGGGGGCTCGCGGACCTACGTCGACCGCATCGCCGCGGCGCTCGGGCCGGACGCCATCCGAACGGGCGTGCCCGTCGCGTCGATCCGGCGCGGACCCGGCGAGGTCATCGTCACCCGGGCCGACGGAGCAGCCACGCGCCATGATGCCGTCGTGCTCGCGACCCACGCCGACGTCGCCCGGCGGCTCCTCCACGACGCCGACAGCGCGGAGCGGACGACGCTGGGCGAGTTCCAGTACACCGCGAACGAGGTCGTCCTCCACACGGACCGATCGGTCCTGCCTCGCGAGCGACGGGCCTGGGCGTCGTGGAACGTGGACACCGCCGACTGCCGGCGACCGGCCTCCGCCCTGACCATGACCTATCACATGAACCGGCTCCAGGCCATCACCGACCCGACGGACTGGTTCGTGTCCGTCAACCCCCCGGCGGACCTCGACCCCGGACGGGTGCTCGCGACCCGGACGTTCTCGCATCCGCTCTACACGTTCCGAACGCTCGCCGCCCAGCGCCGGCTCGGCCTCCTCCAGGGCCACCGCCGGACGTGGTACGCCGGCGCCCATCTGGGCTACGGCTTCCACGAGGACGGCTGTCGGTCCGGCCTGGACGTCGCGGCCGCGATCGCGGTCACGGGCGCCGAGCTCGTCGCATGAAGTCCCATCTCCTCGTCGGACGGGTGACCCATCGGCGGCTCCGGCCGTTCGGGTATCAGCTCGAGCACCGCGTGTGGCAGCTGGCGCTGGACCTCGACGAGCTGGATCTCGTGGATGGGCGACTCCGCCTGCTCAGCCGAAATCGGCGCAACATCGTGGAAGTTCGGGACGCCGATCACCTGCCGGTCCCGGCCTTCGACCTCGCACGGGACGTCCGGACCGTCCTCGCCGAGGCCGGGCTGGACGCCGACGGCTGGGCCATCACGTTGGTCACGAATCCGCGTGTCGCGGGCTATGTCTTCAACCCGGCGAGCTTCTATCTGTGCCACGACGGCGAGCGCCTCGCCGCAGTCCTGGTCGAGGTGCACAACACGTACGGCGAGCGTCACCTCTATCCGCTGCTGCCCGCGCCCGAGGATCCGGCCGACCGCCTGAGCGGCGGGATGCCGAAGGCCTTCGACGTCTCGCCGTTCCTGGGTCTCCAGGCGACCTACCGCGTCCACGTCCGGGACGAGCCCTCCCGGCTGGTGATCGCGATCGAGGAGCACGAGGACGGCCATCGCATGCTCGCCACGAGCCTCGTGCTGGAACGTCGCCGGCTGACGGACCCCGCCCTGCTCGGCCTCCTCGTCCGACGCCCGTTCGTCCCGCAGCGGACCATCGCGTGGATCCATTGGCACGCCCTGCGGCTGTGGCTTCGCGGCGCCCCCTTCCACCGCCACCGCGGCATCGGCGTCGGCGTCGGCCCGACCGCGAAGCCGGACCTGCCAGCGCGCCCACATCCGGCGAGCGGCCAGGGGTGGGCCCCGTGAGCGCCGTGACGTCCGAGGGGCCGGCGGCCGGCGTCGCCGGGCGGCGGCATCCCGCCCGATCCGCCATCCCCGACCGCGTCGCGCGCCGGGTGATGCTGGCCGCGGCGCGGCGGATCCGGACCGGGCGGCTCACGATCGTCGTGCCCGGCGGCGGCCGGATCGTCGTCGGCGATCGCGATCCCCTCGCCGAGCCGCGGGCGGAGATCCACGTCCACGACGAGGCGGGCGCCCTGCGGATGCTCCTCCGGGGCGAGATCGGAGCCGGCGAAGCCTACGTCGACGGCCTCTGGTCGTCGCCGGACCTCCCGGCGCTCCTTCGCCTGGCGGCGCTCAATCGGGACGCCCTCGCGCTGTCCGACGGATGGCTCCGGCGACTCGGCCGCCTGCCCCAGGTCGTCGCCCACCGGGCGCGACGGAACACGGTCTCCGGCGCGCGGCGGAACATCCGCCGCCACTACGACCTGGGCAACGACTTCTACGAGCTCTTCCTCGACGAGACGATGACGTACTCGGCCGCCCTGTTCGAGGACGAGACGGCGACGCTCGCCGACGCGCAGCTCGCGAAGTACCGGGCGATCGCGGATCGAGCCGCCCTCCGGCCGGGGATGCGCGTCCTCGAGATCGGCTCCGGCTGGGGCGGCTTCGCGTCGTACGCGGCCGGCGAGCGTGGCTGCGACGTGACCTCGATCACGATCTCGCCCGCGCAGCACCGGCTCGCGACCGAACGGATCCGCGCGGCGGGGCTCGAAGACCGGGCGCGGATCGAGCTGCTCGACTACCGCGAGGTGACCGGCACGTACGACGCGGTCGTCTCGATCGAGATGCTCGAGGCGGTCGGGCACGAGTATTTCCCGGCCTTCTTCGCGGCCGTCGACCGGGCCCTGGTCCCCGGCGGCCGGTGCAGCCTCCAGGTCATCACGTTCCCCGACGCCAGCTACGAGGCGCAGCGGCGCGGCGTGAACTGGATTCAGACCTACATCTTCCCCGGCGGGCTGCTCCCGTCCCTCGCCGTGCTCGAGCGCGCGACCGCCCGAACGCGCCTGCTGATCACCGACGTCCGCGACATCGCCGATTCGTATGTCCGGACGCTCGCGGCCTGGCGAGCGGCGTTCCTGGCCAACGTCGACGCGGTGCGGGCCCTCGGCTTCGACGAGCGGTTCGTCCGCATGTGGGAGTACTACCTCTCGATCAGTGAGGCCGGGTTCGCGACCGGCATCACCCAGGACCTCCAGATCGTGCTCGAGAAGTCGCGGGGCGTGGCGCGATGACGGCCTGCGACGAGCGCGCGCTCGTCCTCGAGCCGGAGCCCGAGGCAGGCCGGCTGCCCGATCGCCATCTCGCCAGGGCGGCCGAGCCGAGCAGCGGTGACGCGATCGGAACCGGCTAGGCCGCGTCGCCCGTCGGCCAGCCGACCAGCACGTCGCGGAGCGTGTCGACGGCCGCCACCAGCCCATCCGGAAGGACGACGGCCGAACGAGGGCCCGGTCCCGTCGCGGTCACGGGCTCGGCGGCGTGGGTGCCGTCGGTCGCACCGTCCGCCGCGACAGCGTCGGCTGCCTGCGCGGCGCCCGCGGCGAACCGTCCGCCCATCGCGACGAGGAGCGCCGGGTCGACCGACCGGATCGCCCGCGCCACCTCGGCCGCGGGTCGGACATCCGCCCGGGTCGGGCTCCCGATCACGGCTGCGCGCGGATGGACGCGGCGAGTCATGGTCGCCCAATCGCCCGGGGGCAGATCCGGCCCGAGGTACAGGACCGGGAGGCCGGCCCGCCGGGCCGCCACGCTGAACGCGAGCGCGGCAAGCTCGTGCCGGGCGCCCGGCGGCAGGCCGACGAGGATCGAGCCGTCGGGGCGGTCCGGCTGGCCCGCTGCCTGGAACGCCGCGGCGAGCCGGCGGAGCACCGCGTGGCTCGCGGCGTGCTCACCCGCGACGCCGAGCCGGCCGGCCGCCCACGCGTCGCCGATCCCGACGAGGGCGGGGACGAGGACGCGATCGACGACCGCCTCGAAGCTTCCGGCGGCGAAGATCCGATCGAGCGCGGCTTCGACCCCGACCGGGTCGAGGGCGATCGCCGCGTCCACGAACGCGGCGACGAGACGCTCCTCCGCGATCGGGCTCCCGGCGCTCGGCGCACCGGCCTCGGCGTCCGCCGATCGCGGATCGGTCCCCGCGACGTCGCCACGAAGGATGGCGGCGGCGGCCACGCTCGGCGCCCAGCCCGCGTCGACGAGCCGGCGCATCGTCCGCAGCCGGTCGAGCGACGACTCGTCGTAGAGCCGGTAGCCACCGGCGGTGCGCGCCGGCTCGACCACCCCGTAGCGGCGCTCCCACGCACGCAGCAACGCGACCGGGACCCCGGAACGAGCCGCGGCTTCCTTGATCGTGTACATGGTTCGTCGAGGATACAACGTTCGAGACGTTTGACAAAGGCTGCGCACGCGCCCGACAATGTCGACAGAGGTTGGACAAGACCACTGGAGCGGGCGGCCACGCCCGTCCATGCCGTCGACTTCATCAACCAGCCGTCTGTCGTCGACCTCGGGGACCTGATGGATCGCATGCCGCGATGGCTCACGCCGCTCGAGGAGGGCCTCGCGAGCTACCTCGGGCTCACCACCGAGGCGTCGTCAGTCGCGTTCGACGACTCGAATGTCGCACGCCCGGAGACGCCTACCGCGATCGCTCACGACCGCTCGAGGTAGCGTTCGCGGTCCCAGTCGTGGACCATCGCGTCGTACGTCTGCTGCTCCACCCGGGCCGCGTTCAGGTAGTGGTCCACGACATCCTGGCCGAAGATCGCGACCGCGGCTTCGCTCCGCTCCAGCTCGGCGATCGCCTCGTACAGGGCCCGCGGCATCCGCGGCACGCCCGTCGCCACGTAGCCGTTGCCCTTGAACTCGTCGGCGAGCGTCAGGCCCTGCTCGATGCCCCGGAGACCCGCGCCGATCATCGCCGCGTACGTCAGGTAGGCGTTCATGTCGCCGCCCGGGAACCGGTTCTCCACGTGGAGCGACGGCCCGTGGCCGACGAGGCGGAACCCCGTCGTCCGGTTGTCTCGGCCCCAGACGATGTTCACCGGCGCCCACGACAGCGACGCGTACCGCTTGTACGAGTTCACGTTCGGGGCGATGAAGGGGGCCAGCTCCCGCGAGCAGGCCATCATCCCGGCGACGAACTGGCTGAACTGCCGCGAGATCCCGTACGGCAGGCCCGCCGCGTCGTCGTGCGTCAACGGCTGGTCACCGGCCGCGTCCCAGATCGACATGTGGAGATGGCCCGATGAGCCGGTCCACGTGTGATCGGGCTTGGCCATGAACGTGATCCCCCACCCGTTCAGGTAGGCGATCTCCTTCGCGCCGTGCTTGAACAGCACCGACCGGTCCGCGGACTCGAGGACGTGGTCGTAGCGGATGTTCACCTCGTGCTGACCCGGGGCCGCCTCGCCCTTCGAGAACTCGATCGGGATCCGGGCCTCGGTCATCTGGTTCCGGAGGAGCCGGTGGAGCGGCTCGGCCTTCGTCGCCTGGAGGAGGTGGTAGTCCTCGTTGTAATAGCCGAACCGCTGGGGGATGCCCCAGCCGGCCCGCGCCGAATCCTCCCACGAGTCCTTCAGGACGTAGTACTCGAACTCGGAGCCGGCCTTGACGGCGATGCCGGCGTCCGCGGCCTTCGCGACCTGGCGCTTGAGGATCGTCCGCGGCGAGACGGGGATCTCGGCGTGGTCCTCGTCCGTGTACGTGTCGGACAGGACGATCGCCGTCTTCTCGAGCCAGGGCAGGAACCGGAGCGTGTCCCACACCGGCTCGGCGATCCAGTCGCCATAGCCGGTCTCCCAGTTCATCAGGGCGAACCCCTCGGGGGTGTTCATCTCCATGTCCGTGCCCAGGAGGTACGTGCAGAAATGGGCGCCGTGGTCGATGACGCCGTTGAGGAACGCCTGGGCCTGGACGCGCTTGCCCATCAGCCGGCCCTGCATGTCCGTGATCGCGACGATCAGCGTGTCGATCTCGCCGTTGCGGACCTTCGCCTGGAGCTCCTGGAGGCGGGGATGGTCGGCGCCGCCCTGGTGGTCCAGGCCGTGGTCGCCGTGGCTGAGGCTGCTCATCGAGACCTCGCTTCGTGTGAAACGGGCGCCGGCGGTCAGGAACCGCCGGCGTCCGCTGAACGCGATGGCCGGCGCTCAGGCGTTCACGATGTCGCGCGCCGCGGTCTGGAACTCGCTCTCGAGCTCCGTGAGCGCCGCTTCGTCGCCCTGGACCTTCGGTCCCTCGAAATGGGTTCGTGCCCACGCGAAGTAGTACACGAGCAGGAGCACGACCGTCCCGACCATGAACGGCCAGGAGATGTTGCCGGAGGTCGGGAAGCTGAACAGCACCATCAGGACCAGCACCCAGAAGACGGCGATGGATGCAACGAGCTTCGACCATCGACCGAGGCTCCAGACGCGATGAGCGCGCCATTCCTCGGTGGTCGCGCCGAGGAAGATGACGACGCCGTAAGCCGCGTAGAGGAAGATCGTGCTGATCGCGGTGATGATCACGATCGCCGTGCCGGTCCCGACGATGAAGGCCGCGGCGGTGAAGAGCCAGGCGACCAGGGCGACGGCCGTGAGTGCGTTGGCCGGCGTCCGATAGCGAGTCGAGACGCGCTTGAGCCAGCGCGAGCCCGGGATGCCGTCGTCGCGGCTGAACGCGAAGAGCATCCGTCCTGCAGCCGCCAGCGAGGCCAGCCCGCAGAACCACATCGCGATCGCGATGCCGGCCGATAGCAGGTTGCCCAGCGTCTCGCCAAGGTTGTAGACGAGGATGTCGATGACGGCCACGCCGCCGCCGAAGTAGTACTGGCTGTAGGTGGCCGGGTCGCCCGTGGCCAGGTCCGGCGGGAAGAGCGCGTTGAGGCTCGGCAGGTGCGTGGTCAGTGCCACGAGGAAGATGTAGCCGACGACCGCGCTGACCGCCACCGACAGGAAGACGCCCCAGGCGCTCGACATCCGCGCGCCCACCGTCTCTTCGGCAACGTGTGCCGACGCGTCGTAGCCCGTGTAGGTCCAGTTCGCGAGCAACAGGGAGAAGAAGAACGCAAGGATCAGGGGATAGCTGGTCGCTGGGCCGTACTGGAGATGGAGGAACCCCAGGTTGTTGTCCCAGCTGCCGGCCTGATCCTGCGGCTGGATCTGGAAGAGGTTGAGCCCGGATTCATCGGGCTTTCCGATCAGGAAGATCAGGACGACGACAACCGCGACGATGACGATGTGCCACCAGACACTGACCTGATTCAGGAGGGCGACCAGGTTGATCCCGCCGATGTTGAGCGCGAGCTGGATCAGGAGGATGACGCCCATCGTCACAAGTTGGCCGTTGATCGGGCCGAAGAGGACCGTGTTGAAGGTCCCACCGAAGATCTTGTCCACGATCGTGGCGTTGATGAACCCGGCCGCGGCGTAGTCGATCCCGGCAACGATGGCGAACTGGCCGATCAGATTGAGCCAGGCCGTCCACCAGCCCCAGTGCTTGTTCTTCATCTTGGAGGCCCAGTAGTAGAGGCCGCCGGCAGTCGGATAGGCGGACGCGAGCTCAGCCATGGACGCGGCGATCGCGAGGACGAAGAACGTGATCAGCGGCCAGCCGATCATGACGGCCGCGGTGCCCGCCCAGGCGAGGCCGTAGTCATAGAGGATGACCGCTCCGGTCAGGATCGAAATGATCGAGAAGCTGATCGCGAAGTTGCTGAACCCGCCCATCGTGCGGAAGAGCTCCTGCGCGTAGCCCAGCCCATGGAGGTCTCTGATGTCCTGCTGGACCTGTTCTTCCCGTGTCGCCATCGAAGCCTCCCTATCGGATCACCGGGCTCGCCGGTTCCGTCGCCGGGCGGGCGACGGATGATTGGGGCCGGCGGTGCACACCGGCGCGAGGACGCGTGGCTCGGGCCGTCGTCGGTCGATCAAGCCATCCGCCGGCTCACGATTTGCGAGGTCGCGGACGGCGAGCCCGATCCGTCGATCGCGGTCCCTCCTTGCGATCGCTGGGGCGGCCCCTGATCGCTCCGATCAGAGGTTCGGGCGACGATAGTCGGGCCCGATCCCGATGTCGAGAGTCTGTCGTGAGTGACGGTCGGCCGGACCGATGCGGGTGAAGGGTCGAACTGCGGTTGCGGTTTGGGGCAGCTCAGGCCGCCGGCCTGGGCTCCACCGGTGTGCGTTCGGCCATGCCGGGCGGTGGGAAGGGGGACCACGGCGGCCGCGTGGGACTCGGGTGATGCGCCTGCGCAGTCCCCGGGCGCCTCAGTAGAGCATCGTGGTCCCGGTCGGGAACACGAAGTCGAAGGCGTTGGGGAGGAGCGGCGCGTTCGGGGCGTACTCGGTGACGCGGGCGTCGCGGGTGACGACCCCGCCCATGGACTCCTCGAGCCGGAGGATCACGCCGTCCGCACGGTCGACCGCGAGCCGGATCCGGAAATCGGGCCGGTCGGCGGTCATCTCGATCGTCCGCGGGTGGTCGCACTCGACGACGATGGCCTCGCGGCCACCGATCGTGTCCAGCCCCGCGACGCGGCACGTCCCGGTCGCGAGGACGTTCTGGCAGTACCCGGCCGGGTGGATGAACGTGTCGGGCAGGGTCTCCATCTGCAGGTCCGTCCAGGGGGCATAGACCCGGGAGGTGCCCGGCAGGTCGCGGCCGTCCTGGCCGCTCACGCCGACGAGGGTCCGCCGGACCGGCCGCTCCGTGCCGAGCCTGTGGACGCCGCTGAAGGTCCGGACGGTCTCGCCGTCGGAGATCCAGATGTCGTAGGCGCCCTTCGGTCCCTCGTTCGGCACGGTCGTCGTGACCTTCGCGTCGTGCGGATGGCGCAGGACGACGTCCGAGACGGTGAGGTGCTCGCCCGTCGAGGTGAACGACCGCTCCTCGACGCGCATCCGGAGCTGGTCGAACCGCAGCTCGGCGTCGCGCATGAACGTGAACAGCTCGTCGAGGGAGGGGAGCTCGTCCCCGGGCAGGGCGACGATCTCGGGGCGGGGCCGGCGGCCTGCGGGGACGGGGATGAGGTCGGCGGCGCCGCGCCAGCGCTGGGTGGTCGTCATCGCCCGCAAGTGTAGCGGCGCGTCGGGCGCGGTCGGCGGACGGTTCGAGGCGGTCGAAATTCGGGCCTTGACCTTGAAGCCGCGACAAGGTCTAGGCTCGGCTCATGCAGATCGGCGAAGTCGCGACGCGGTCGGGGCTGTCCACGGCCACGATCCGGTTCTACGAACGAGCGGGCGTGCTGCCACCGCCCGAGCGGCGGGCCAACGGCTATCGGAACTACACCCCGACCGACGTCGATCGGGCCGCGACGTTCGCGCGCTTCCGCGGCCTCGGGATCGAGCCGGCCGAGGCGGGCCGGCTGGCCGACCAGTGCGCGACCGGCCGCTGCGACGACACCTGGGTGGAGATGCCCGCGCTCCTCGGATCGCACCGCCGGGCGCTCGCGACGCAGATCGCGGAGCTGCAGGCCCTGGACGCCCGACTGGCGGCGCTCCAGGAGGCGATGACCTCGACTGGCCAGTCGAACCCATCCATCCCGGCATTCGACAAGGAGATCGCGATGACGAGCTGCACCTGCGACGACGGCTGCTGCGGCGGACCCACCGTCCCCTGCTGCTGACGTTCGCTCCGCGGGCCTGCCGGATCAACCTCCGGCGGGCCCGCCGCCGAGCCCCGGCTCGGTCATCGAGGCCGGGTCGAGCAGCTCGTCGAGGCGATCCGCGGCGATCCCGCGTTCGGCCGCCAGCTCCCGGATCGTCCGGCCGGTCTTGAACGCCTCCTTCGCGAGCGCTGCCGCAGCGTCGTAGCCGATCTCCGGCGCGAGGGCCGTGGCGAGCATCAGCCCCTGCTCCACGAGCGCGGGGCCACGATCGGTGGCCGTGATCCCGCTCACCGCCCGGTCGGCCAGGTTGCCGGCCGCCGCGCCCAGGAGCTGGATGGACTCCAGCAGCGACACCGCCGTCACGGGCAGCATCACGTTCAGCTCGAGGAACGAGCCCGTCTGGCCGAACGCGATCGTCGCGTCGTTGCCGATGACCCGGGCCACGACCATCGTCAGGCTCTCGACGATCACGGGGTTCACCTTGCCCGGCATGATCGACGACCCCGGCTGGGTCTCCGGCAGGGCGATCTCCGCGATCCCGGCACGCGGGCCCATCGCCAGGAGCCGCAGGTCCGAGCCCACCTTCCAGAGCGAGAGCGCGATCGTCCGGATCGCGCCGTGGGCCGCGATCGCGACGTCGAGCGTCGCCTGGGCGTGGAAGTGGTTGTCGGTCTCGCGGACGTCGAGGCCGGTGAGCGCGGAGAGGCGGCGCATCGCCCCGGCGGGATAGTCCGGGTGGGCGTTGATCCCGGTGCCCACGGCGGTCCCGCCGAGCGGCACGGAGAGGAGCTCCGCCTGCGCGGCCCGCGCTCGCCGGATCGACTCCTCGACCTGACCGGCGTAGCCGCGGAACTCCTGGCCAAGGCGGATCGGCGTCGCGTCCTGGAGGTGCGTCCGGCCCGTCTTCACGATCGGCCAGAGCTCCTCGGCCTTCCCGTCGAGGGCCGCCCGGAGTCGCTCCAGCGCGGGCAGCAGCGTCTCCTCGATCGCGAGGGCGGCACTGAGCTGGAGCGCCGTCGGGATCGTGTCGTTCGACGACTGGCACTTGTTGACGTCGTCGTTCGGATGGACCTTGCGGCCACCCAGGCGCTCGGTCGCGAGGTGGCCCACGACCTCGTTCATGTTCGTGTTCGTGGACGTGCCCGAGCCGGTCTGGTAGACGTCGATCGGGAACTGGTCGTCGTACCCACCCTCGGCGACCTCGGCCGCGGCCGCCGCGATCGCCCCGGCGACGACCGGATCCAGCAGGCCCAGCTCGGCGTTCGTCTCGGCCGCTGCCTGCTTGACCAGGGCGAGGGCGCGGATGAACTCCCGCGGGAAGCGCTGGCCCGAGATCGGGAAGTTCAGGACCGCGCGTTGGGTGGAGGCGCCGTACAAAGCGTCGGAGGGGACCTCCATCTCGCCCATCGAGTCGCGCTCGACCCGGGTGGCCGCACGCGGCTCGCTCGTCATGGCCCGATTGTAGGCGGCGGGCCGGCGGCGCCGGCCGGGTCGCCTGGCAAGGGCTTCGTGTACCGGCGATCGAGGGCCAGCTCCTCGAAGCCGGCGGAGCGGTAGAGCGCCTCCGAGGCCGTGTTCGTCCGGAGCGAGAACACGATCGCGTCGCGGATGCCGGCCGCCCGCAGGAGCCGCAGCCCGTGGCGCATCACCACCCGGCCGAGGCCGCGCCGCTGGTGGTCCGGGTGGACGCCGACGGGCTCGAACTCGCCGACTTGCGCCACGGGATCGGCCCAGACCATCGCGAACGCGGCGAAGGACCCATCCGGCGCCTCGACGACGACGTCGCGGTCGAAGGCGTAGTGGGGCTGGCGGATCAGGACCTCGTACTTCTCGACGGTCATCCGGGACGGGGCGAAGGCGGCGCGATGGACCTCGACGCGGGCCGGGATGTCCTCGGGGCCGCGGAGGGTTCGCAGCGTGTAGCCGTCGGGCACGCGCGGCGGGTCCAGGTCGAGATCGAGCGGCTGGTGGTACTCGGTGAAGAGGTCGTCGGTCGGCGTCCAGCCGCGGGCGACGAGATGCGCCGCCTCGGACCAGCCGTCGGGCGCCGACGCGCCGAGGCCGCGCGGCAGCCCGTCCGGCGTCTCCGTCCCGGGTGCCGTCGCCGCGTGCCAGGCCAGGATCGCGTCGCGGACTCCGGCCTCCGCGTCGGCGGCCAGGCCGCCGACGACGAACCAGTGGAGCTCGGCCCGCGGGTTCAGCCAGCCCCAGCCGACCGGCTCGCCGCCGAGCAGCCAGAGCCGGGCCCGCGCGGCGAGGTCGGTGCCCGGCCCGAGGTTCGCGATCCACCACTCGAGGTCGCCGACGGTCAGGCTGACCCGCGGCCGTGCGGGTCCGTTCCAGGCGTCGGAGACCAGCGTCTCCATCACCCGGAGGTCGTCCGCACCCGTGACGGGGCGGCTCGTGAGCTCGTGCGACATCATCGGGCCGAGGATAGGTCGGACGATCCGCCGGCGCGCCACGACGCCCCTAGACTTCGGGCCAGTCGACGAAGGAGGAGCCCCGCGTGCCGACGATCGCGGCGAACGGCCTCGACATCGCCTACGAGGTCCACGGCGCCGGACCGCCGCTCGTCCTGCTCCACGGCGCCTCGTCGCTCGGCCGCGAGGACTTCGCCGCCCAGATCCCGCTCTTCTCGAAGCGGTTCCTCTGCGTCGTGCCGGACGCCCGGGGCCATGGCGCGACCCGCTGGGACGCCGCCGACGGCTTCCGCTACGACTGGCTGGTCGACGATCTCACCGCGTTCGTCGACGGGCTCGGCCTCGACACGTTCCATGTCGTCGGCTTCTCGATGGGGGCGATGACTGCGCTGATGTTCGGCGCCCGCCAGCCCGAGCGGCTCCGGACGATGACGATCGTCGGGATCACGACCGAGCGGGAGCCGCGGACGTCCGTCCTCCGACGGCTGACGAACCTCGAGCGGATCGACCGGGAGGACCAGGCCTGGGCGGCCCTCCTGGCCCGGCGCCACGACGCCGGCCAGGGCGTCGGCGCGTGGCGGAGGCTGGTGCCGGCGATCGCGGCCGACGTCGCCGGCCAGCCCCTCCTGACGCCGCGCGAGCTGCATCGGATCGACGCGCCGAGCCTCGTCGTCTGCGGCGATCGCGACCCGTTCGTCCCCGTCGAGCATGCCTCGGCGATCCGCCGCCAGCTCGTCGACGGACGCCTGTTCGTCGTCCCGGACTGCGGACACGAGGTGATGTCGCGCAAGCCCGGCCTGTTCAACGAGGCGCTGGCCGCGTTCTTCCGGTCGACGGAGACGGCGGCCATGGCGCGCGCCGACCGCGGAGCGACGGCGACTCCCGCCGGACCCGAGGCCGACGCCGCACGTCGGACCGCCACCCACGCCGACGACGACCCACGCCGCGGCGCATGGACCGAGTTCCCGGGCGACCCCGAATGAGGAGGACTCCGTGACGACGCTGCTCGCGCTCTATCGCCGACCGGACGGCGGCGAGGAGGCCCTCGCCACCTTCCGCCGCCGCTACCGGGAGGAGCACCTGCCCCTCGTGGCGCAGACGCCCGGGCTCCGGGCCACCCGGGTCCAGGAGGTGGCGCAGGCCCTCGGCGGGGAGACCGACCTCGTG
Source organism: Candidatus Limnocylindrales bacterium (assembly GCA_036557925.1). GTDB lineage: Bacteria > Chloroflexota > Limnocylindria > Limnocylindrales > CSP1-4 > CF-46. Next base: position 13,321 of record DATBGP010000429.1, read on the forward strand.
CTGATCACGGCGATGGAGTTCGACGATCGGGCTGCCCTCGACGCGGGGCTCGCCTCGGACGCGATGCGCCAGGCCGGCCGGAACCTCCGGGAGATCGCGCCCGGCCTCGCGACGCTGCTCGTCCTGGAGGACCCCGCGAACGGCTGAAGCCGTGGCGGCGGCCCGATCGTTCGGAGCCGTTCCGCTCGGCCGCCCCCGGCTGCTACTGTGGGCGACCACGGAGGGATCGTCTTGACCCAGACCGCGCCGACCGAACGCGAGCATCCGGCCGACGATCGGCTGGTCGGCGTCGCTCTTCCCGCCCCCGGCCCCGACGGGCCGATCGACGGCGTCGCCCTCGTCACGATCCAGCGGCCCGAGGTCCTCAACGCGCTGAGCTTCGACCTGCTCGACGCGCTCGCGGACGCCCTGGACGCCCTCGACCGCGATCCCGCCTGCCGCGCGATCGTCCTCACCGGCTCCGGCGAGCGCGCATTCGCGGCCGGCGCCGACATCCGCGAGCTCGCCCGGCAGACACCGGTCACGCTCGCGGTGGAGAACCGGTTCGGCGTCTGGGACCGGATCTGGGCGACCCGCAAGCCCGTGGTCGCCGCCGTCCGCGGCTTCGCCCTCGGCGGGGGCTGCGAGCTCGCGATGGGCTGCGACCTGCTCGTCGCCGCCGAGGACGCGACCTTCGGCCAGCCGGAGATCAACCTCGGGGTGATGCCCGGCGCCGGTGGGACGCAGCGGCTGACCCGGGCGATCGGCCGGGCGCGGTCGATGGACCTGATCCTCACCGGGCGGACGATCAGCGCCCGCGAGGCGGAGGCGTACGGGCTCGTCAGCCGGGTCGTCGCGCCCGAGGACACCCTGAGCGAGGCGATCGGTCTGGCCCGGGCGATCGCGGCCCAGGCGCCGGTCGCGGTGCTCGCGGCGAAGGAGGCCGTCCGCCTGGCGGAGGAGCTGCCGCTGTCGGCAGGCCTGCGCGCGGAGCGCCGGGCGTTCTTCGCGCTCTTCGCCACCGAGGACCAGACGGAAGGAATGGCGGCCTTCGTCGAGAAGCGCCGACCGGAGTGGAAGGGACGCTGATCGATGGAACGTGAGCCCAGCGAGGCCAGCGACTACGGCGTGGACCTCCGGGACATCGGCGACGAGCCGCCGGGGAGCATCCGCGACACGGCACCGGACATCCTGAGCCCGATCGACGCCTCGTCGCCCGTCTCGGGGCACGTCCCCGCCCCCGACACCCCCAGCACGATCGCCGACGCGCCGGAGCAGAGCTGGGACGCCGCCTCGGAGATCATCTTCCCGGTCGTCCGCGCTCCCGGGACCCAGGGCCTCGCGATCAGCGAGGTGAACCCGGAGGCGCTCGCCGC